>CAIPJU010000379.1 GCA_903865465.1 uncultured Bacteroidota bacterium | reverse complement strand
ATCACTAATCTGAGAAAGTCTGCTTTAGAGTTTTCTAAATTATTGCTCATAATGACTGTGTCTTTAAATCAAATTTTTTTGCTGTCCTGCTTAATATTGTTTTCAATCTTCTCATTCCATTGTCAAAATCTTTTTCAGATAGATTGAATTCTTCGATTACATCTCTCCTTTTCAATCCATTTAAACAAATGCCCAAGAAAATTTCTTCAAGTATTTCATCCCCTTTAATCTCACCTTGCACATAGTTCATTATTTCTGTATAATCAATTTCCATATCAAAGTAAGCCTCTGCGTAAGGTAGAATTGAATCAAGATAAGATCCATTATCATTTTCATCATCTTCCAAATTGTTCGAATGAGCAAAAACATCTTTAGAAGTTCTGTTTTCAGCGGAAACTAAATCATTACTTACCAGAGAACGAATAACACCATACTTTAAATAATCAAGTAGTGAACCCTTTTGGGGATCATGTTTTTCTTTGTTAACCAAATACTTTTCGATTGCTTCGTAGACATAATCATCTACTTCTTTTCCCTTAATATATGTTGATTCATGCTTATTTTCATCTTCGTTTTTAGGATCTTTTTTGACTACGCTACTAATCCTATACCAACCTTTCTTACTCACTAATGAACGAGTGTAAGATTGAAGTCTAAGGATGACCTCCTCCCAATCTACTGAATTTTTGTCTTCGGTCTGAATGTCCATTTTACGCTCAGTCAATAGTATTATATGTTACTAAGGTAGTTTTTTTTACAGGTACCTGCAAAAAATATTGAGTCACTAACATATAAAAGTATAATTAATACAATACCGAATGGAAAAAGAAAAATTTGATTCAGATGCACAAGGTGCAAAAGAAGTAATCGATGTGGCTACCTACACCATGAACGACAAAAAACCTCCTGTAGGGAAAAGTTATAAAGTGAAAATTGATGAAGTGTCTTTTGTTTTTGATCATCAGTTGGTCACTGGCAAAGAAATTCTTGAAAAAGCTGGTAAAACACCCGTTGAATGTTTTACACTGTATCAGAAATTGAAGCATTCTGATTTTGAGAAGATTGATTTAAATGAAACTGTTGACTTAGCAAAACCCGGGATCGAACATTTTACCGTTAAGCCACCTGAAGTATTTTACTACATGGTTGATGAGGAACCTGAAACAACGGACCAAAAGGAGTTGACACCTAATCAAATACTCGAATTAGCAGGAATAAAGCCTGTTACTGATTACTATTTGGTACAGATTAATCCAGATGGAAGTCAGACATCATATAAAGATACTCCAACAACTCCTATAGTAATGAGGTGCCCGGCTATGAAGTTTGTAAGCATATTTAGAGGCGAAACACCAGTATCCTAAATCCATATATATGGCTAAAGTAGATTTTATCGCAGAGTTAATGGTTCTTGGTTACACAATCCAAGAGCCAGATACTCTAAAAGTAACTTTTGAATTTGTGGTACCGATCGGACCAAACATAGGGAAAAAAGTACAACTTGGTTTTGATGTACAGAACGATTACCCAATGAGTTGCCCACCTGGACCACATTTCAAATCTTCTGGAATAGAAGGATGGGTAGAACCTCCAAATAACATTCATGCAAGCACCTTTGGTGCTGAATGGAGATATTGGAGCAGACCTTTCCCGGATTGGAACAGGAGTGATAGAAAAGTAAGAACCTATTTGGCTCACATAAGAAATTTACTATCAAAACTATAATGAAGAATTTTAGTGTAATAATGACTGATGAAGTTCATCAGATATTAAAGAATCATCTGATTCGTAGTGACGAACAAGAGGATTTATGTTTTGCTACTTATATCTCAAGTACTGGAAGTAAAAGGTTAACCGGAATCATCACAGAGATTCTTCTACCCGAAAAAAACGATAGAGAAGTTCATGGAAATGTTGGTTTTATGTCAGCATATTTTGAGCGTGTTTTAAAAATTGCAATTGAACGAAAAGAAGGAATTGCATTTCTACACTCTCATCCATTTCCCGGCTGGCAAGGAATGAGTCGAGATGACGTGACTGCAGAGACCAGAATGTCACCTGCCGTTTTTGCATCAACAGGATTACCTCTTCTTGGATTGACAGTCGGATCGGACTCTATTTGGAGCGCAAGATTTTGGGTAAAACACAAAACCGAAAGGAGAAAGTACAATCGCAAGATGTGTGAATCTGTTCGTGTGATTGGTAAAGGACTTAAAATTATTTACAATGATAATTTGCTGCCACCGAGCTTTGATTTTGAAAAACAGCTTCGAACAATATCTGCTTGGGGGGAAAAGACTCAAGAAGACTTATCAAGGTTACGAGTCGGAATAGTTGGACTCGGAAGTGTCGGCAGCATTGTAGCGGAAATCCTTGCAAGAACTGGAATTTCAAATTTCACCTTAATTGATTTCGATTCCGTAGAGGAAAAAAACCTAGACCGACTAACCAATGTATTTAAACAAGATATTGGACGGGCAAAAGGGCTTGCTATCAAAGATGCAATTATGAGAAGTGCAACCTCTCCAAATGTTTCAATAGATTACAGTGAATATAGTGTTTGTGAAAAAGAAGGATTTAAATCTGCTCTAAATTGTGATGTTATTTATAGCTGTGTTGATAGACCATGGGGACGGCAAATTTTAAATTTTGTGTCTTATGCCCACCTAATCCCCGTTATTGATGGAGGAATTATTGTGAGAACGAATAAAACAACACCAAAATTATAGGAGCAGATTGGAAAGCTCAAACTGTTGGTTATAAGAGACCCTGTTTAGAATGTTTGGGGCAATATAAAACTGAAAATGCAATTCTCGAAAAATCAGGTCTGATGGACGATCCTTCATACATAAAAGGACTTAAAGATTCCACCTTTATTAATGCTCATGAGAATGTTTTTGTTTTTAGTTCACATCTTGCATCGATGGAAGTTCTACAGATGTTGAGTTTAATAATTTCTCCTTCTGGTGTTGCTGATGTTGGCCAGCAGTTAAATCACTTTGTTACGGGGACGATGGATTCTGATACTTTAAAAAAGTGTGATAATAACTGCTACTTTCTAACAGTATTAGGAAGAGGCGATAATTCAGGAATACAAGTTTTCGGGGAACATATTGTCGCAGAAGTTTCTCGTAAAAACAGGTTAAAATAAAGAAATCACCAGATCGCTATTCCCTTATAAAAATCACTATTTACGAAAATATAAATCTGTAATTTTCTGCTGATATCCGTGGAGGATTAATACCCTCCAGTCTGGTTCTAGAATTTTATGTCAGTAATTCTAAGACTTCCATCCTCATTGATCTTGTACCAGATCTCAAAATGGTTACACTTGTAGGAATAATTAGGAAAACAGTTTTGGGTAGTCCAGTAAAGCACCCTCTTCTGAAACAAACTTCTATGAAGTCTATCCCATTCAATCGATTCTTCAATAATCTGAAGATTATTGATCAGGTCATCCCATATCTCTACGTTACCAAGACCTTGACTTGTAAAATTTACTTTTTCTTTCATGTTAAATAGTTTTAAATTATTTAACATATAGGTCGGAAATTTCCAGAAGTTTGAAAAAAATGAAACTTTTTTTTATTTTTTTTAT
>CAIPJU010000378.1 GCA_903865465.1 uncultured Bacteroidota bacterium | reverse complement strand
TGTTAAAATAAGTCGAAGAAAGTCATTCTTCGTTCAATAACCTTAGGAATTCAGCTTCACTCATCATTTGAATTCCCAAAAAAACAGCCTTCTCCTTTTTTGAATGCCCCATATTTTCACCTGCCAGAATGAATGATGTAGCCGCAGATACAGATGATACATTTTTACCTCCCTGTTGTTCAATAAGTTCTTTGTATTGGTCACGACTGTGCATTTGAAACACACCCGATATAACAACTGTCTTCCCATTGAGTTTATTACCTCTCTCAGTACCAGAAATACTGCTTTCCCCCTTCACCTGTAAGCCTGCAAGTTTCAAGCGGTTAATGATTTCCAGATTTTCACCGTCTGAGAAGTAGGAGATGATACTTGCTGAGATCTTGGGTCCGATTTCCCTGATGGCGAGAAGTTTTTCTTCTCCGGCATTGGCAATCTCATCAATCGATCCGAATCTGGATGCAATGGTTTTTGCTACTGTTTCACCTACATGCCTGATACCCAAAGCAAATAAAACCCTGTGGTATGGAACATTAACTGAATTTCTGATACTCCTGATTATATTCGAGGCAGATTTTTCACCCATGCGCTCAAGAGGGATCAGTTGATCTATTGAAAGATCATATAGATCAGAAATCTTCCTGATAAGGTTTTTACTGTATAAAAGGTCAATAGTCTCTTCACCAAGACCTTCAATATTCATTGCTTTCCTGCTGATAAAATGTTCTATTCTCCCTTTAATCTGTGGCGGACAATGAAGATAATTGGGACAGAAATGATTAGCTTCACCTTCGTTTTTCATAAGAGCTGTCCCGCACTCCGGGCAATGGGATATAAATTCAATCTTACTACTGTTTTCATTTCTGAATGAGTGATCAACTCCAACTATCTTTGGAATAATTTCACCACCCTTTTCAACAATTACCATCTCGTCGGCATGCAGATCGAGAAGGGCAATCTGTTCTTCATTGTGAAGGGAGGCACGTCTTACCGTTGATCCTGAAAGAAGTACTGGTTCAAGATTTGCTACTGGGGTAATATTTCCGGTCCTTCCTACCTGGAAAGATACAGATAACAGCCTTGTGGCTGCCTCCTCTGCTTTATATTTATATGCAATAGCCCACCGCGGCGATTTGGCTGTAAAACCCAACTGTTCCTGAAGTTCTAAACTATTTACTTTTATAACTACTCCGTCGGTATCATATGGAAGATTTCTCCGTTCCGTCTCCCAGATCGAAATGAAATTGATAACATCATCGATGGTACCGCAAAGTTTCATACCTGAGGGAACATTAAATCCCCATTCTGAAGCCTGACTGAGGTTATCAAAATGATTGCCGTGGGGAAGGTTTTCAGAAAGGATAAAGTAGGTGAGGCATTCGAGCGACCTGGAGGCAACAACCTTCGAATCCAGAAGTTTTAATGTCCCTGATGCTGCATTCCGCGGATTTGCAAAAGGGGATTGTTCCGATTTTAGCCTCTCCTCATTCAGCTTTTCAAAGACAGCTCTGGGCATAACTATTTCACCCCGCATCACAAATTCCGGAGGAACTTTGAAGCTTTCAATACGTAAAGGGATGGTTTTGATGGTTTTTACATTCAAAGTAACATCGTCACCAATAGATCCGTCTCCACGGGTAAGTGCCCGTGTTAAAACTCCATTGACATAGGTAATACTTATCGAAGCTCCGTCAAATTTTAATTCGCAGACATATTCCAGTGGGCCAGTGATGGATTTTCTTATCCTGTTGTCGAATTCCCTGAGCTCTTCAGAGCTATAGGTGTTACCAAGGGAGAGCATCGGGTACCTGTGTTCATATTGTACAAATTCCTTCGTCAGGTCACTTCCTACCTGCCTGGTAGGGGAATCTGCCCTTGCGAACCGTGGATACTTCCTCTCGAGTGTTTCAAGTTCCTGAAGAAGAAGATCGAATTCGAAATCAGAAATTGTTGGTTGATTAAGAACGTAATATCTGCGATTGTGTTCATCAATGTCCCTGCTGAGCTTTTCAATCAGCTCCTTTGCTTCCGATTGTTTCATTTTATTTGATACAGGATATTTATAGATACAACTGTTCCGGTAAGCGATTTATTTCCATACGCCTCCAATTGAATGCCCGCATTTGCTGCATTTCCCGTCTGTTATTTCATTTGTAACTACCCTGAAACCCTGCCTTACGACCAAAACCTTTTTGCATGAGGGACAAACGGTATCGGATATTTCATTGCCAGGAACATTACCGGTATAAACAAATTTCAATCCTTCTTCCCTTGCTGCCTGTGCCGCATCGTTAATTAATAAAACAGATGTAGGGGGCAATTGTTCAAGTTTATGCATAGGGTAAAACCTGCTGAAGTGAAGGGGGGTGTCACTGAATCCATTACTGCTCAGCCATTTGCACATATTTCTGATTTCATCCGGATTGTCAGTCCATCCCGGGACAATGAGATTTGTAATTTCAAGCCATACACCTGAATCCCTGTAGACTTTAAGAGAATCGAGTACTGGCTGCAGTTTTCCACCTGTCAGTTTTAAATAGGTACTCTCACTGAATGCCTTCAGGTCAATATTGGCACCATCAATAACAGTGCACAGTTTCTTCAGAGGTTCAGGATTAATATACCCATTCGACTTGATAATATTTTTTATCCCTGCTTTGCGTGCGAGGGTAGCTGTTTCAAATGCGTATTCAAAAAAGGTAACAGGTTCGGAATAGGTATAGGCTATTGAGCTGCAATTGTTTTCAATACATTTTTCCACAACTTTGTCGGGAGGGAGGTCAGCGTTTTGTGTTTTATCAGGACTGGTTTGGGATATTGTCCAGTTCTGGCAGTTCAGGCAAACCAGGTTACATCCAGCCGTAGCAATTGAAAAGGCCCTCGAACCTGGAAGGAAATGGTAAAGAGGTTTCTTTTCAACCGGATCAATATTTACCGAACAGGGATTACCATACGCCATAGTATAAAGCTTCGATTTAAAAACCCTCCTGTTATTGCATTTACTTAATTCACCCTCTTTCAGAACACACTCATTAGGACAGATCCTGCACATTATTCCCCTGGCAGTTTCTTCCTGAAACATGGCTTCCCTTTTAAGGCTGTCTCTTTGATTTTCATCACGAGAAGCTGAAAATGGCTTCTCTCTGAAACATATCAT
>CAIPJU010000377.1 GCA_903865465.1 uncultured Bacteroidota bacterium | reverse complement strand
TTCATATATTTAATATTTATTAAGATTTAATATATTCATATACAGTATTATAAGATAGTACAAGACTAAATTACATTCTACTGATGAATGGTAAATTGAACCTGACTATTCATGTAGTATGAAAAGTCGCAGCTACCGCTCATCAACAAAAGATATACTTCTTATTTTTTCCCCATTCTCAACCTCCAACCGGTAAAATCTTACAGTAAGGTAATCACCTCAAGTATGATCAGCACTGATTAATATTATCCGGCCCAAAGTCATTATAAAGATAAAAAACTAATTTAATATATTAAATACCAAATAGTTCCAAAATTAACAATTATGATAAACAGATTAAATTCAGGGTTAAACGTATGGAAATACTTTCCTAATGGACGGAATTTTGTGATCAGGTTTTTTGGGAATGGTGCGATTATGTTGAATAACCCGGCCAGTGTGCCGGTAAAACCGCTTATTTCTCATCAGAACTGATAAGGGGCTGATAAAAAAACCGCTCACAATGCTTGATTGGAAGCGGTCATAGATAACTTTTACTATCAGTGAGCCACCTCGGGGACTCGAACCCCGGACCTGCTCATTACGAATGAGCTGCTCTACCAACTGAGCTAAGGAGGCATAAAATCATGCAAATATAAGGAAATTCATTCCAATTTCTCAAGCCTGCTTAGCAGTGGCGGATGCGAATAATGGAAGAATACATAGGCCGGATGTGGCATCATATTCGATAAGCTTTTGACAGCCAGCTTTTTTAAAGCACTAGCCAGGAGTTCAGGATTGAAGTTTTCCCTGGCAAAATGGTCAGCAGAAAATTCATTTTTCCTTGAAATGTAATTTGAAATAAGCCCCGTTAACAGAGCCAGCGGAGTATAAAGAATGCCGAATGCCACAAGGCCAAGGTGGAAACTCGCCTCTTTAGACCCGAGTGCTTCAGGCAAAGCTTTACTTCCTGCAACGAGTGCAAAGAGAAAAAGCATTAATCCCGTAAGAATAACCGAGATCACCAGGCTTAGCAAAACATGTTTCTTCCTATAGTGGCCGATTTCATGGGCAAGGACAGCAACTATTTCATCATCTGTAAGCTCATCCTGCAGAGTATCGTAAAGAACTATCCTTTTCTTTTGGCCAAATCCCGAAAAATAGGCGTTAGCCTTGGTACTTCGTTTCGATCCGTCGATAATAAAAATATTTTTGAGCCTGAAACCTGTTTTACCCGCCAGTATCTCTATCTTTTCACGAAGTGCTCCTTCGGGCAGTGGAGTCTGTTTGTTGAAAAGAGGGACAATTATTTCCGAATAGAAGAAACTTATAAATATGGAAAAAAGTGTAATAACTCCCCAGGCATAGAGCCAGAAATTTTTCCCGCTACTGTAATAGATCCAGGTTATGAGTCCGAAAACAGGTGCGCCGATCAATATGGCCAGTAACCACGATTTAAAATGGTCAGTAATAAATGTTTTCAAAGTTGTGGTATTGAACCCGTATCTGTTTTCGAGTATAAAAGTATCGTAATAACTGAATGGTACGTTTATCAGATCTGAAGCAAAACCCAGTATACCAAAAAATATCAGTGCCGTAATGACTTTGCTGCTGCTGAATGAACTGGCCGCAGAATCAATTAGGGCAAAACCACCTGCAATAATCATTATGAGAATAACAGCTAAATTCATTAATGAAGACCAGAAGGAAAGCTGGTTGTTATCTTTCTGATATCTCTGGGAATTAGAGTATTCCTTTTCATCACAAATCCCCTTAAGTTTATCAGGAAGTTTATCTGACCACATGGTAGTGTTCAGATAATCTAAATATCTTTCAATCGCAAAACCAGAAACGGGGATTAAAATTAAGAGGAAGTAAACAAAATTAGTCATTGATTGTCAGCAGTATATAAAAAAAGAAGCAGGGCGCCATTTTAAAATAAGTGTGGAATAAATATGTCTCGCTGCATTTCCTCGTGCTAAAAGGATAGGCGCCCTGCGGAATTGTAAATATAATAAATATTTTTAAGTTAACATACCACCACAAACATGAATTGTTTGTCCTGTTACATAAGAAGATAATTCAGAAGCAAGGAATAACGCAACATTAGCCACATCATCTGGCGTTCCGCCGCGTCTGAGAGGAATTTTTTCAGCCCATTCTTTTTTAACATCTTCGGGCAATTTGTCTGTCATTTCGGTTATTATAAAGCCAGGAGCAATAGCATTGCACTTAATATTTCTTGATCCAACCTCTTTTGCGACGCTCTTCGTGAAGCCAAGGATTCCGGCTTTTGAGGCGGAATAGTTACTCTGGCCGGCATTTCCCTGAACACCGACAACAGAGCTCATATTAATGATCGAACCATTCTTTTGTTTCAGCATCGGCTGAAGCACGGCTTTTGTAAGATTGAATACTGATTTCAGGTTGACGGAAATTACTGCATCCCACTGTTCTTCAGTCATTCGCATGAGTAATGTGTCTTTTGTGATCCCTGCGTTATTAACCAGAATATCTATTCTGCCGAAGTCAGCGACAACATCATTAATAACCCTCTGTGAATCCTGGAAGCTGGCAGCATTCGAAACATAACCTCTTGCTGTGATTCCAAAAATAGCTAATTCAGAAATAGTATCTCTGAACTCATCATCATCTGCTATGTTCGTTATGGCGATATTAGCTCCTTCCGATGCAAATTTCCTCGCTATTGCCTTGCCTATTCCACGGGATGCACCTGTAATAAGAGCTGTTTTTCCTTCAAGTAATTTCATGTTTCGTTGTTTTGGTTAAGCTGCAAATATAAAAAAAGAATATTAAGTGACTAAGGCTCCCGGAGAACATAAGGTAAATGTAGTATGCTTCTCATGAACCGGCAGACTATTAAAATCTCTCATTCTTCCTCGTTAAGTGCTTTTAAAACAGTTATTCCTATATCGGCAGGTGACTGTACTACATGAATACCGCATTTACTCATCATCTCCATTTTTGCGGAAGCAGTATCTGATTTCCCTCCTACAATTGCACCGGCATGACCCATTTTTCTTCCCTTGGGGGGCAGTTTGTCCGTCAATAAAGCCAATAACTGGTTTTGGTCCGTTTTCCTTTATCCATTCGGCGGCTTCACTTTCCATGTTGCCCCCGATTTCACCGATTACAATAATTGCCTTTGTCTCCTTATCCTCCATCATTAGTTTGACGGCATCGAGGGTAGTTGTACCGACAACGGGGTCGCCACCTATGCCAATACAGGTTGACTGTCCTAATCCTGCTTTTGTCACCTGGTCAACGGCTTCGTAGGTAAGGGTACCTGACCTTGATATTATTCCTATATTTCCTTTCCTGTGGATAAAGCCCGGCATGATTCCGACCTTAGCCTCTCCGGGAGTTATAATTCCCGGGCAGTTTGGCCCGATAAGCCTGCTGGAGGTTCCCTTAAGATGGTTTTTAACCCTTACCATCTCACCAACAGGAATCCCTTCGGTGATGGTAACAATCAGTTTTATTCCTGCGTCGGCGGCCTCAAGGATTGCATCAGCAGCAAACGGTGGCGGCACAAAAATTACAGAAACATCAGCTCCTGTGGCAAGCACAGCCTCCCTCACAGTATTGAACACCGGAAGTCCAAGATGCAACGATCCACCCTTACCAGGTGTAACTCCGCCAACAACCTGAGTTCCGTATTCAATCATTTGTGTTGCATGAAATGTACCTTCACTGCCGGTAAATCCCTGGACCAGTACCTTTGAATTCTTAGTAAGCAATACGCTCATAAAAGTATCACAATTAGTTGTTTAGAATAAATCAATTGTTTACTGTTTTTGCAGCAGTTATAAAAACTGCCTTTTCAAAAATACCCATTAATTATTGGCTTTTCATTAAATTGGAGTGATAATTATCATAAAATTCACTGTAACTTCTGTTCCAATGGTAAATATTGATAACAGGGTAAGAAACTGCTAATTCGATCCTGCCAATACTCCGTATTTTTCTCCCATGAGTATATGCTGATAAGATTCGCTGTTCCCCCCCTTGGCTGGTTCCAGTGCAAATCCGGCTTTCTGTTGAAAAAGCATTACAATATCAGAACCACCAAACAGGAAACAGCCTAACATATCTCCTTTTTTTACCCTGGTACCTGCCTGAATATTATCCTCAAATTTTACCGAACATATTTGTGACATACCAATGGGAAGTATTGCCACCAATCCAAAATCCCCGGTATCAATAATTATACAGCCTCTTGTTTCAATCGATTGCCATCCGGCAACCGTTGTAGGATCAAACATATATCTTGGAATGGTTCCATCCCAGGTTATAATTCCACCTACTGCATCCTGTTCGGCAATGTTTCTTACTTCCTTTATAACTCCGCCAACAGGGAAATGGTAACGATGGTAGTCCTGCACATCCAGAAAAGTATGCGTCATAACTCCGTTTGCAAATTCATTTTTATACTGGCTATCCTCTCCTAGTAATTTTACAATTGATTTTAATGTTCCCGATTTAATGGGAACGCCTCCTGCCTGAACAATGTTTGAACTGGCATCTATCTGCCACATACCCTGCGGTATCGCATCTGCTGGTGATACAACAATGGTGCTGTCGGAAGGAGAACTAATCGGGCGTTTATCGGCCGACTTAAGATATCTGGCAAAAAACTGATTAAATGTTTTCCAGTTAGAAGGATCTTCATACCAACCAGCCGACAGACCAAATTTATTATCGGTAAGCGCCATTTGATAATATTCATTTTTCCACGATTCCGGAGTATCCAGGTACAAACCCCATGCTTTATTGAAACTAACAAGCCAATCCTTGTAAGGCGCAACATACTGAAGAGAATTATTATACAATCCCTGACCTTCAAGTTCTGTAAGTGGCTGATCATTTATAAAATAGAAATAGTCCAGACTCTGATCAATCTTATCATACAATGAAGTGTACGGTGTTTTTGGAAGAATACTCCAGGGCATACAAGTCTCAGCCCAGGTGACAAAATCATAATATTCAGCCAGGGTTTGAGCCGGATTTGTATTTTTATCAGGATTAACTGCTTTCGCCTGGTCGATAGATTTGAGTAACAACGATTTAATCTCAGGATTCTTATCAACAATACTGATCAGCTCTAAAGTTTTCTGTCCATAAATTGGTGTTTGAGTTGAATCGTCACGTTCACATGATATCTGAACCGCCGTAATGAACAACAAACAGAAAATAAATAAAAGATTTGTCTTTTTCATAGCTTCTCATTTTCTTATTTAATTACTTTCTCCCCTTTTGATTCTTCTCAAAGCTATCTAAGATGAAATTAAAAACGTGTAGGAAAAGGATTATTTTTTTGCTCTTTTTCAAACAATTTCAAAAGGTGAAAGTCAAATTTGCATGGATTCAGTAAAGTTATCTACATTTGTATAAAAGGACAGCAACCTGATGATCAGAAAAGAGGAGACTATTTGTGCAGCAGCCACTGGCCAGGGAGGCGCAATTGCAATAATCAGGGTGAGTGGAATAAGAAGCCTTGAAATTGTCGGAAAGATATTCTTTGCTTCTGACGAAAAGAGGAATCTGTCAGAACAAAAGGGTTATAATATCATCTTTGGGGAAATCCGCTCCGGTGTTGAAATAATCGATGAAGTACTGGTGAGCATTTTCAGGGATCCTCACTCCTATACAGGCGAGAATTCAGTTGAAATCTCATGTCACGCTTCTCCCTATATTCAAAGAAAAATACTCGAATTACTTATAAACAACGGGGCTTTGGCAGCTCTTCCGGGTGAGTTTACGCAGAGGGCATTTCTCAATGGTAAAATGGATCTCTCGCAGGCTGAAGCTGTTGCTGATCTAATTGCATCTTCTGCCAGGCTTGCACACAGGGTCGCTATCAGCCAGATGCGCGGAGGTTTTTCTCATGAAATAGGCAAACTTCGTTCTGAATTGCTCCAGTTTGCCTCGCTCATCGAGCTTGAACTTGACTTTGGAGAGGAAGATGTTGAATTTGCTGACAGGAAGGAGCTGGTGATGATAATTAACAGGATCAAAATACTTGCCGATACTCTTGCCTCTTCTTTCCGGATTGGAAATGCAATTAAGAATGGAATACCAGTTGTGATTGCCGGTAAACCAAATTCAGGAAAATCGACACTCCTGAATGCCCTTTTAAAGGAAGAGAGGGCAATAGTCTCCGAAATTCCCGGAACTACCAGGGATGCAATTGAAGACGTTCTTGTTATCGACGGAATTGAATTCAGGTTTATTGATACTGCGGGTTTACGGGATACTACCGATATAATTGAGAATCTCGGAATAAAGAAGACCCATGAGAAGATCGACGACGCTTCAATAGTACTTTTTGTCGATGAAGCTACCAGCCAGCCCTCCGGAATTAACGCCAGGGCCGATATTATCCGTGAAAGAATGACCGGCACAGGCAAAACTCTTATGATCATTCTGAACAAAACAGACCTTTCAGATCAGAAGCAAATCGATTCACTGAAAGAAGAGATTAATCTTTCAGGCAATGACAAGCTTATCTTTATCTCAGCCAGGGAAAAAACCGGACTTGAGAATCTGCGTCTTCAGCTTGGTGAAGCAGCCATTAAAGATAAACTTACTGGTGAAGATGTAATTATTACAAGTCTTAGGCATTTCGAAGCTCTGAAGAGCGTTTCAGAGAGCCTCGAAAGGGTACTGACAGGACTCGAGACCGGCATTCCTGATGATCTAATTGCAACAGATATAAAGCAGACTATTCATTATCTGGGATTGATTTCCGGGCAAATTACCACAGATGAGATTCTTGGAAATATATTTAAAAATTTTTGTATCGGAAAATAACCAACAGAGTTATGTTAAAGGATATTGAACAGATTTTAAATTCACTGAACAGGTCTGAATTGATTGCGGTGAATAAAATGATCATTAACCGGATTAAAATTATGGACGATCTGCAAAGACTCGCGCAAAACTCACGGTTTTATCCTGGTCAGAAAGTATCGTGGAAAGGCTATGATGGCGTTATAAGATTTGGCAGGATACTCAGAATTAACAGGAAGACAGTCTCCATACATGAAGAAAATGACGAGGGAGGAATCTGGAAAGTGTCATCATCCTTATTGACTGAAGCCGTTTAAGCATTTATTCAGGATTTTCGAGTCTCACGAGATCATTTAGTTCCTCATTACTAAGATTTCCCAGCCATGTTTCACCGGCAGTAACTGTCAGATCGGCAAGAAAACGTTTTTCCTTTATCATATTATCAATTTTCTCCTCAATAGTTCCCTTGTTAATAAGCCTGTACACCTGAACGTTTTTTTTCTGTCCAATTCGGAATGCCCTGTCGGTGGCCTGAGTCTCTACAGCCGGATTCCACCAAAGATCATAGTGTATTACATGATTGGCTGCAGTGAGATTCAATCCCGTACCTCCGGCCTTCAGTGAAAGTATGAATACCTGTTTGTGTCCGTTTTGAAACATATAGACCATGTCATCGCGTTGTTTTCGTGAACAACCACCGTGCAGAAAGAGTGGCGACTCATTTGTAACCTTTATAATCAAATGAGATAACAACTCCCCCATTTCCTTAAACTGCGTAAAGATCAATACCTTTTCATCCGATTCTGTTATCTCCTCAATCAGTTCTGCCAAAAGCTGACTCTTTCCTGAAAGATCTATCTCTCTTTTTCCCTGTTTCAGGAATTGATATGGGTGGTTTCCAATCTGTTTAAGCGCGATCATAAGCTTAAATACCAGACCTTTTCGTTCTATCCCTTCTGAGCTTTCAATCTGAGCTACTGTTTGATCTACTATATTTTGGTATAGGGCGGCCTGTTGGGTCGAAAGTGAGGTATAATGATTTCTTTCAACTTTATCGGGAAGGTCGGAAATGATACTCTTGTCTGTCTTCAGGCGACGAAGAAGGAAAGGCGCAGTAATTTTTTTGAAATGTTCCACCCTGGCTATGTCGTGGTTAAAATGTATTGGCTTTGCAAATTCCTCATTAAATGAAATATATGTACCGAGGTAACCTCTGTTTACAAAATCAAATATACTCCAGTAGTCACTTAATCGGTTTTCCACCGGAGTACCACTCATAGCTATGCGGATTTCTGCTTTTATCTTTTTAACTGCCTTGGTTTGCTCCGTGACATGATTTTTAATATTTTGGGCTTCGTCGACAATGAGCAACTGCCAATTGAATTTATGAAAAATATCTAAGTTGTTGCGTATTAAACCATAAGAAGTAATAACAATATCAAAATTTCTAAATTCACTATTTCTTCCTGTGCCATGATATGAATACGCCAAGAGTGAAGGTGCAAATCTGGCTATTTCTCGTTCCCAGTTTGATATCAGGGTAGTCGGAACAACAACCAAAGCCTTGCTCTTTTCTAACATTCCCAGGTTTTTATAATGCAGTAAAAGGCAAATTACCTGAATAGTCTTTCCCAAACCCATGTCATCAGCAAGAATACTTCCCATTCCCAGACCTGCATTTCTGGCAAGCCATTCAAATCCTCTTTGCTGATAGGGTCTGAGGGTCGCCTGAAGTCCCTGTGGTAAAACTGGCGGCAATCCTTTAAGCAGTTCATTTATCATTGCTATTACTTCAGGTGTTAGTCCGACCTTCATACCCGGCAACTCGCCTGAAATAGCTGCCTGAATAAGCTGAAAAGGTGACAATTCTTCATTTTTATTCAGGTTTCTGAGCAGCGATTTTATTTCAGCTTCATCGAGAAAAATATACCTGTCTTTAACTTTTACCAGACCTTGTACCCCTTTTACCATT
>CAIPJU010000376.1 GCA_903865465.1 uncultured Bacteroidota bacterium | reverse complement strand
GGTTCAATGGCCAGTTTTCTTGTTGCCAACAGGAATGACTCAGGCAGAGAGGGTACCCTGTTCATTGACCCAGGTTTTCCTGTTCATAAGCAACAGGTAAAAATGCTTGGTCATGGCTACTATTCCTTCGATCTGGCTGACTACAGGGGTGAGAAGCTCAGGGCAAAACTTGAAGAGGTTCTGAGTAACGGAAAGATATCTTCTATCCTCTATTCCAACCCCAATAATCCATCATGGATGTGCCTGAATGAAGAGGAACTATCAATTATTGGTGAACTTTCCAGAAAGTTCGATGTTATTGTCATCGAAGATCTGGCATATTTTGGAATGGATTTCAGGAAAGATTATTCAAAACCGGGAGAGGCTCCTTTTCAGCCCTCGGTTGGTAAATATACTGATGATTATATTATACTTATTTCCAGTTCAAAAGCATTCAGTTACGCTGGACAGAGAATTGGAATGATGGCTATTTCAAATCATTTATATCATAGGGAATATCCCGATCTGATAAGGTACTACTCTTCGACAGGATTCGGACATTCGGTTGTTTATGGTGCTCTCTATGGATTATCGGCAGGAGTTGATCACTCAGCCCAGTATGGGCTTGCAGCTATTTTGAAAGCTGTCAATGACGAAACCTATCACTTCATGGATGACATTAAAGAGTATGGTGAGAGGGCAACAATAATGAAGAAACTGTTCCTAAGTAACGGATTCAGACTGGTATATGATAAAGATATTGATGAACCCATTGCTGATGGATTTTATTTTACTCTTTGTTATCCGGGAATGAAAAGCAGTGAGCTTTTAAGGGAACTTTTATTTTACGGAATCAGTGCAATCTCACTCGATATTACAGGAAGCAGCAGGAATGATGGTCTCAGGGCCTGCGTTGCACAGGTTTCACGAAGCCAGTTTAATGATCTTGAGGCACGTTTAAAAAGATTTTATGAAGATCATCCTTTAATTAAGAATTAAAACTAAGTGTATGGCTAAGATGAGAGGCAGCATAGTGGTTAATGCTGAGAGATGTAAAGGGTGCGAGGTCTGCAGGGTTTCGTGTCCAACAGGAACTATTGGAATGGCCAAAGAAGTAAACAGCAAAGGGTATTATTTTGCATTTCCGGAGAATCCTGAATTGTGTATCGGGTGTGCGAATTGCGCCATGGTTTGTCCCGATGGGGTCATAACAGTTTATAAAACAAAAATATAGGTAGCTGATGGAAAAGGAATTAAGACTGATGAAGGGGAATGAGGCAGTTGCAGAAGCTGCAATACGTGCCGGAGTCGATGGCTATTTTGGCTATCCTATTACTCCCCAGAGTGAAATCATTGAATACCTTATGGAGGCTAATCCTTATGAGACTACCGGGATGGTTGTCCTTCAGGCAGAAAGCGAAGTAGCTGCTATAAACATGGTTTATGGCGGAGCTGCCTGCGGAAAAAAGGTTATGACGACATCATCCTCTCCTGGAATAAGCCTTAAGCAGGAAGGAATATCATATATTGCAGGAGCGGAACTTCCCTGCCTTATCGTTAATGTGGTAAGGGGAGGCCCCGGACTTGGAACTATTCAGCCTTCGCAGTCTGATTATTTTCAGTCGGTTAAGGGCGGAGGTCATGGTGATTATCACCTAATTGTACTCGCACCTGCCTCAGTGCAGGAGATGGCTGACTTTGTCGATCTTGGATTCGAACTCGCTTTTAAATACCGCAATCCTGTCCTTATGCTCTCTGACGGCGCTATCGGGCAGATGATGGAAAAGGTTTACCTGAATCCTCCAAAACCGAGGTCACTAGACCTTCCGGATTGGGCAACAACAGGGAAGCCTGCAACAAGAAAGAGAAACATTATAACCTCACTCGATCTTGAACCTACCGGACAGGAGATTTTCAACCTGAAACTTCAGGCTAAATATGAAGTTATCAGGCAGAATGAGGTTCGATTCGAAGAGTTCCAGTGTGAAGATGCCGATTATCTTTTTGTTGCCTATGGTACCAGCGCCAGAGTTTGTCAGAAAGCAGTTCAGATAGCCCGTGAACAGGGGATTAAAGCAGGACTCCTGAGACCTATTACCTTATTTCCTTTCCCCTCTGCACGTCTATGGCACCTGGCAGGCACTGTAAAAGGGATCCTTTCAGTCGAAATGAGTGCGGGACAAATGGTTGAAGATGTCCAGCTTGCAGTTGGCTGCAGGGTCCCGGTGAAACATTTCGGAAGAATGGGCGGAATAGTTACAACACCCGATGAGGTTGTTGAAAATCTGAAAATTAAATTTATAGGAGGCTGAGAGATGATAGAAGCTAATGGTATAAAAGAGATAATCAAACCTGAAAACCTCGTTTACAGGAAATCAAGCGTTATGACAGATAATATCCTGTCGTATTGCCCTGGTTGCGGACATGGGACTGCTAACAGGATTCTGGCAGAGGTTATTGAAGAGGAGGGGATTCAATCAATGACTGTAGGAGTTTCTCCTGTGGGTTGCTCTGTCTTACTCTATAACTTCCTGGATGTTGATATGCAGGAGGCAGCACATGGCCGG
>CAIPJU010000375.1 GCA_903865465.1 uncultured Bacteroidota bacterium | reverse complement strand
CTCCTCATCAATGTTCATATTTACCGCATCAATCATCGATTTGGAAAATCCAAGAGAGGTAAAGCCATCCTTGTGAGAGTACTGATCGTAGATTTTGTAAGATCGGCTTTGGCCCGAGAGTGTGATGGTTGTTAACAAGACAACAACCGTTAATAGTAATCGAATTAGTGAATTCATTTTTTTATTTTTTTAGGTGTAACTACGGGTGCTTGTTTCTTTTGCGTAAGTTCTAAACCTTCTGATTTCATTGTCCAGAATTTTCCCCCCATGTCTCCGTCCCACATATCGGAAGTGTTTTTGATATCATGGATAATCTTAATGATATCGTTGCTTAAATAAATTGTTTTATTCTCGGGCATTTTTAAGGTTATTTCAATTTGTTGGTTATGCCAGACTGATTTGTCTGGCAGCATATACCAGGGTTGAAATGTGATCAGGGAATCCTGTTGTGTAAACTTATAATTGATTTCGCGGGCATTGTTTTGTGCTTTATCGAGGTCGTGGCCCCTGGCCTTGGATTTGATAACAACGCTGAATTCGTTTGTTTCACTTTTTACGATGTCAAGAGTGGGCTCATTTAGCAGGAATTGTTTACCGTTAACTGAGGCAATGCGCAGTCCGTCAAAATTGATATTCGAGTCCAGGTAATCACTGAATTCATCTTTACCAAGATTAAGATAGAGTGTGTCGGCCTTTGATGTAATTATTTCCTGTTTTGTAGAAGTTGACACACTCTTGAAATCGCTGAAACCTCTCACCGTAGCAAATATAAGCAGGATGATCCCAATCACCCAAAGGCCTAATGATGTGGCACCTACAGCACCGTTGCTCGATTTAAACCTGAATATAAGTTTGGTTCCCAGGTAGGCAAGCATAAGAAGTGGTATGCCTATAGTCAACCCAAGTCCGATCCAGAACCAGAAGAGGGTATTGCCGCTCACAAACAAGTCTAGGTAGTGAGGCATTCCGTGTCCAAGAGGGGTTATTCCCAGAAATTCGTTGGTTACAAACATCGAAGTTATCAGTGCAATTATGGCAAATATTCCTGCAAAAACCAGTACAATTCCTATAATTACGGCGATGATTTTCAAAATCGCCCTGATTCCTGACATTGCAACACCTCCGGCCTGGTCCATACGTTCCCTTCCACGGACATATGACTTGCTTGTTTTATATTTCTCGTAATTCTCCTTGACATCCTGAATCTCTTCTTTGATATTTTTGGAGATATTGCTGATGTTTACCTCTTCGCCTTTCATTTCAAGACGTTGAGCAGTGTTCGAGGCCTTTGGGACAACTATCCACAGGATCACATATACAATAAGGCTGGAACCTGCGCCAAGAAATATCAACAGGACAAATATCAGCCTTATAATAACTGGATCGATATTAAAGTATGCACCTAAACCGCTGCAAACTCCACCAAGTACACGGTCATCCGGATCACGATAAAGCTTTTTCTGGCGTGGGTGGAATATTCTGGTCTTAGCCTCTTCGCCCTCTTTTGCATCGTCGAACGCTTCGGGCATTCCCATAATCCGGATGATTTCATCAACCTGTTCAATTGTAATTACTTCACTGCCATCTTTTACCCGTTCCTGAAAAAGTTCCGAAATTCGTGATTCAATATCCTCTACAATTTCCCGTGCCTCGGCATCAT
>CAIPJU010000374.1 GCA_903865465.1 uncultured Bacteroidota bacterium | reverse complement strand
GGCCCGCACAGCATATAAGGCGGGTCCTGTTCCGGTGGAGATTCGCTCTAAAACCACAATACAGCAACTTTAGGTGGGTAAGCCTGAATTCAAAAAACGGGTCAACACATTACTGGTGGTGTCACCCATTAAAATTTATAAAAAGAAATGAACAAGTCGTAAATACGCACCTGACAGAAGTGTTAAACTATGATGGAGCTCGGCTACATATTTTGTATGTTGAGGATGATCCGATCAACATTGTATTTGGCAAATCACTTTTTAGCAAAATTGGGCATGATATTACAGTTGCAGAAAATGGCATAGAATGTCTTGAGAAAATGAAAAGAAATAAGTACGACCTTGTTTTAATGGATATCCAGATGCCAATTATGAGTGGTATAGAGGCTATAAGCGAAATTCGTAAAATGGAAAATAATTCTGGTTTTCATCAGCCCGTCATTGCTCTTACCGCATTTTCAATGCGAGGGGATAAAGAACATTATCTTGAAGATGGATTTGATGGCTATGTATCAAAACCACTCTCAATAAAAGAGCTTATAAGTGAAATAAGCCGGGTTATGGACAAATATGGGGCATTGGGGACAAATAATGAGTAAACATTCTACGATACTTGTTGTTGATGATGACCAGATGAATATTACTGTCGTTACATCTGCTCTAAAAGCCGAATACAACATAATTTCTGTGTTAAGCGGATTTGAAGCAATAGACCAAATCAAAGAGCAATTGCCAGACCTTATACTTTTAGATGTTATGATGCCTGATATGGACGGTTTTGAAACGTGCAAAATAATCAGGTCAGACAAAGCATTTGCAGATATTCCGATAATTTTTCTCACTGCACTTGATAGCCAGGAGGGAATACGGCAAGGGCTTGCAATCGGTGGAATCGACTATGTGACGAAGCCATTGGATTTAGAACTGCTCAAACTGAGAGTTCACAACCATCTTGAACTGAAGAATCGTAATGACCTTGTGAAAGACCAGCGTGATTTGCTCGAAATAAAAAATAAAGAGCTTGAAGAAGTACTTGCAAGGGTGAAGCTTCTTGAAGGTATTATTCCGATTTGCTCTTATTGCAAAAAAATAAAAGATGACAAAAAAAATTGGCACCAGTTAGAAACGTACATTAGCCTGCATTCTGAGGCAATGTTCAGTCACGGCATGTGCCCTGAGTGTGCTGAAGAGCAGATGCAAAAAATTAAGAAAATGGTGATATTAAATTCCTGAATATGAGACGATCGCAGCAAGCTGAAATATATTTTCCTTTGGGCGTATTTTTGTTTTGACAGGAGTAGAAAGTTTATGATAAAAACCGAGTCCCTTTTGAGACAGGAGTTTGTCCGGGGTGCTCGTTAAAAAGTCGGTTCGAAAACAAAGGTTGTCGGTTCAAAAAAAAGATATTGACAATCGAAGCTGACTTTGGTACATTGTTCGTCTGGTTGCAGCACTGGTCTTTGAAAACCGAATAGCATTGATGTAAGTGATTTTGTGAGAATTGCCAGTAGTAGAAGATTTTGGGTTAAAAGTTATCGAACT
>CAIPJU010000373.1 GCA_903865465.1 uncultured Bacteroidota bacterium | reverse complement strand
GTGTTCGCCAAACTGATCAATCTGATAGTGAAGATGAGGCCCTGAAGACAAGCCTGTATTGCCCGTAAGACCAAGCATGTCGCCTCTTTTAACAAGCTGGCCAACGACAACATTAATTTTACTCAGGTGTCCATATGTTGATTGAAGTCCATAGCCGTGATCAATAACTATCATATTTCCAAATCCCTGTGTTCCACCCCAGCCGGCTTCAATAATCTTGCCTCCGCCTGTGGCATAAACCTGTGTTCCTGGTGGTACAGGAAAATCCTGCCCGTAATGCATTTTTGGAGTACCGAGAACAGGATGAACATCACGGAAATGGAAACCGTCGCCTAGCTTAAATTTAACATCAACAGGGCTTATAACAGGCTGATGATCCATTTCTGTTTTCCATTCGAGCGATCGTTCGACAACAGCCTTGAATGATTCCTGCTGAACTGTTGAACGGTTTTTGATCTCTTCGATTCTCGTTCTCAGTGCAATTAATTCATCAGAATTTCTATAGCCTGTCAGATCGGCAAAACGGTCAACACCTCCAAATCCTCCCTGACGGTACGATTCGGGAACATTTTCCATATCGAGAATAGGCCTGTATCTTTTATCGTCCGACTGCCTGTATCCATTAAGCACGCTCATTGAGTTATCAAGCTGTCTGTCGATAAGTGATAACTGAATCTTCATATTTTCAATCTGCTGATTCAGTATCTTTTCCTTAGGTGATCCGAATAGATTTTCAAAAATCGACCTATAAAAAAAGAAGACAACAACCGATATACCAAACCACATCATCGATTGTATCAGGACATTCTTCCAATGAAGTCTGACCTGTTTAAACTGAAGAGTGTGCAGATCGAGTACGTATTTCTTTTTTCTTGCCAAAAGCTAAATGTTTTTTCAAAATTTTAACTCATGATCGGCAAATCTAAACCAAAAAAATTACTTTTACAACCCCGAATAAAGTTAATGTTATGTTAATATGACAGATGCATGCTAACATAGTGCTAATATATAACTTTTTATGATGAATGCAATAGAATTAAGACAGTTATTTTTTGACTTTTTCCAAACAAAGGGTCATAATATAGTATCCTCGGCTCCGATGGTCATCAAAAATGACCCGACTCTGATGTTCACCAATGCAGGTATGAACCAGTTCAAGGATATCTTTCTGGGAAACCAGCAACCATCTGTGAGAAGAGTAGCCAATTCACAAAAATGCCTAAGGGTATCAGGGAAGCACAATGATCTTGAAGAAGTAGGCCACGACACCTATCACCATACCATGTTCGAAATGCTTGGGAACTGGTCTTTTGGTGATTATTTCAAAAAGGAGGCAATTGAATGGAGTTGGGAATTCCTCGTAAAGAAACTTGGCATCAGTGAAGAGAGGCTTTATGCAACAATTTTTGAAGGCAGCAGGGAAGATGGTGTTGAGCGTGACGATGAATCTTATGCTTACTGGCAGAAATGCTTTTCGAAGCCCGAAGGCCGGATTATCGAAGGTTCAAAAAAAGATAACTTCTGGGAAATGGGCGAAACCGGACCCTGCGGGCCATGTTCAGAGATCCATGTGGACCTGCGCGATGATGATGAGAGAGATAAAATTCCTGGCAGAGAACTGGTAAATAAAGGCCATCCACATGTGATAGAGATCTGGAACCTTGTCTTCATTCAGTACAATCGCCGCGCCGATGGAATACTGGAACAGCTCCCAGCAAAACATGTTGATACAGGGATGGGATTTGAGCGTCTCTGCATGGTGACCCAGGGGAAGAAATCAAATTATGAGACCGACATTTTCCAGGCAATAATTTCTGAGATATCAAAAATCACCGGCAAAGGATACGGGCTGAACGGAAAATGGGACATTGCACTAAGGGTTATTGCCGACCATATCAGGGCAGTTGCCTTCTCAATCGCCGATGGCCAGCTTCCATCGAACAATAAAGCCGGGTATGTGATCAGAAGAATCCTGCGCAGGGCCGTCAGATACGGATACAATAACCTCGGTATCGAAGAGCCGTTCATTTACAAACTGATTCCAGTACTGGCTGCAACTATGGGAAACCAATACCCGGAACTGAATACATCAAAGGAGCATATTGAAAAAATCATATTCGAGGAGGAGACCGCTTTCCTTAAGACCCTTGGCAAAGGCCTTAAGCTGATTGACAAGGTAATAGCAGATCTGAAAAAGGAACACAAAAATGTTCTTCCCGGGAAAATTGCATTCGAGATGTACGATACCTTCGGGTTCCCCGTCGATCTGACGCTTCTTATACTGAGGGAGAACGATATGCACCTCGATATGAAGGGCTTTGAGTATGAGATGCGCCAGCAGAAGGAAAGATCGCGTGAAGATGCAACCGTGGAAACTGCCGACTGGATAATAGTGAGAGATATCGAAGGAACAGAATTTACAGGTTATGGTAAAACCTCCGATGAGATCCTTATCTCAAAATACAGAAGCGTTAAAGTCAAGGGGAAAGATATATTCCAGCTGGTTTTCAATAAGACTCCATTCTACGCTGAATCGGGTGGTCAAGCAGGCGATACCGGAATTGTTTTTAACGAAAAGGAAAAAATACACATTGCCGACACTATAAAGGAACATAATCTTATCGTTCATATTTCCAGCAAGCTGCCAATTAATCCAGAGGCAGAATTTACCGCAAAGATCGATTCTGAAAAAAGACAGATGACGGCGAACAATCATACTGCTACCCATCTGCTTCATTATGCCTTGCGTAAAGTTCTGGGAACACATGTCGAACAAAAAGGTTCTCTGGTCAATGCCGAAAAGCTAAGATTCGATTTCAGCCACTTCAGTAAACTGAGCAGAGAGGAGCTGTCGGCCATTGAGAAAATAGCAAACCAGATGATCAGGGATAACCATAAGAACCGGATTATGAACGGAGTCTCAATGGAGGAAGCTCTTAAGATGGGCGCTATGGCACTGTTCGGTGAAAAATACGGCGACTCGGTAAGGGTGGTTGGTTTCGGAGATTCAGTTGAACTATGCGGTGGAACACATGTCGATTCAACCGGTAGCATTGGACTTTTGAAGATTACCTCGGAGGGGGCCATTGCTGCAGGAATTAGAAGAATTGAAGCAGTGACTGCCTCATCAGCCGAGACATATATAAATGAGCGGCTTGAAATAATAGATGAGTTAGCCATCCTGCTGAAGAGCAGTGCAAATATTAAAGAGAATGTCGATAAACTGATTAGTGAAAATTCTCATCTTAAGAAGAGCCTTGAAAAATTCCAGAAGCAGAATGTTACAGTAATGCTGAATGAACTTGTTGAGAATGCGCGTTTTGTCAATGAGATCCTCTTTGTTGCTGGGAAGGTTGAAGCAGTGTCGCCGGATCTTTTGAAGAACGCAGCTTTCCAGTTACGGAATTCGTCGGAAAACACTGTTTTTGTTATTGGAACGGAGGAGTCAGGAAAAGCAGGTTTGCTTGTTCTTGTAAGTGATAACCTCGTCAAGGACAGAAATATAAATGCTGCTGCCATCATTAATGAGATCTCGGGAGAAATAAATGGAGGAGGCGGAGGACAACCGTTTCTTGCAACTGCTGGGGGTAAAAATCCCTCAGGTATACCGGGAGCAATTTCCAAAGCTGCCGAAATGCTCAGGAGATTATAAAACTTTTAATATACTTCATAAGCCATCAGTCGAAGATTATTGCTTTTTTTGGCAGTTCTAATATACTAAACATCAAATAAATGCAGAATATAATTCTATTATTTTCTGCATTTTATCTTTTTGTTCGAAAAAATTATTAGAATTGTCTCCGATTTAAACCTGATCATATTTTATATTTTATTATTTATTATTGGATCCTGACCGGGAAACCTATTTCCGGGAGGAAATTACCTTATAAGTATATTCATACCGGCTCATTATGGAAATAACAAGGACCTTCGACATTATCCAGTTGAATCTTGAGAAATACCCCCGCAGCGACATGTATGGGGGAAAGAAAAACAATGAATGGATAACTTATTCCACTGAAGAGGTAAGCAATTATGTAAACCTGGTGAGTTACGGCTTGCTCTCTCTGG
>CAIPJU010000372.1 GCA_903865465.1 uncultured Bacteroidota bacterium | reverse complement strand
TGCTTCCTGGTCGTTAGAATATCCTGCTTCCTGGTCAATTGTAGGGGAGCATCCCGCCTTCGATGTTGTTTTCATATAGTTTTTATTACATATGTAATATCAATTCATATATCCGTACCGGAAACCGGGCGGTGCAATTGCATTTTTCGATAGGGCGGGGCGTGCACTCCGTGAGGAACAAGCAAAATTTTAAGGGTATTCAAACGGTTAAACCGTTAAATATGAATAACTAACCAAATTTTACACGCAAAATAAAAATGGCGACTTCTTTTCTTTGTGAAGAGATGGCAAAGCAAAGAAGCAAAAGAAACCATCCTTACCGGCCCTGAATTTTTTCAAAAGCCTTGCTGTCATTGGATTTGGTGAAGTGCAATTTTATTTTTAGGGATGAAAATTGCAGTTGTTTTGCCGGTCCGGATGACTGGCGTACTTTTTTCTTTGAATATCCAGGGCATAGCAAAAAGTACCAAAAAAGAAGCCCCGTTTGGCCCACGCACGGTTTAGCTCGAAATTTTCTTTCAAAGTTACCTTATGAATAATTCGTCCCTGGAACTGTGGTGACTTAAAACTGTAAAGGGCGACCTCCTTTGGGCATTGTCGCTTTCAGTGCATTCATTTCGCAAAAGCGGAATGACCTTCACCCTTGACATCATTTATTATTCCAGGTTATAGCCTTTGGCGTAAAAAATTTCATTTCTAACCTTTAAACTCTACGCCAGATGAAAGCATTAGCTCAGATTACCCGTCAGCAGTCAATCGAAGAAATCTTTGTCCAGGAACTCGATTCGATTTACTACCCTGGATATGCCCAGCAGATCATGAATACCAATCCTGAGAAACTGGAATGGGAATTGAAAGAATTCCAGAGCCAGTTCTCAAAAAGAAATTAAATGTCAACTGCGCAGCCGGCAGTTCCGAAAAATCGGGACTGCCGGCTTTTTTTATGGTCGCTTCCGCAATGTGAAATTTTAGTGATTTTTGAATCAGGATGCTTACATAGGTTGTTATGATAATAAGGCAAATACCGCAGGAAGAGACGTATTGAGATTGATGTGAATTTCAATTATCTTTGCAAAAACAGTCTTATGCAACAGCATATTCCTGAATCATCCATAAACATCGTTCCTATTCTGGCTCAGTTTAAAAACCGGGCACAGGGCATTTATGGCCGGAAATTGAAGAAGGTAATATTATATGGGTCCTATGCAAGGGGTATGGCCAGGCAAGATTCTGATATCGATCTGATGATCGTACTTACAGAAATGGAATCAGCTTTTACCGAGATTGAACGGTTGAATGATATAAAATTCAGTATTGGTCTTGAGAATGACATCTTCATCTCTACAAATCCTGTTTTAGAAGAAACATTTATCCACTCTACATTGCCGATTTTTAAAAACGTAGCCAGGGATGGTATCGAAGTATGAACGAAAATGTTGTTGTTTTTCTTGATAAGGCTTTTGAGTGCCTGGCTGATGCTACTGCATTACTGGAGAAGAATCGATATACTGCCACCCTTTCAAGAAGTTATTATGCCATGTTTCATGCAGCACAGGCTGCATTGATTTCACAAGGAATTGAGGCATATACGCATACAGGCGTCAATGTTCAGTTTCAAAAAACCTTTGTGAAAACCGGGAAATTCCCCCTTGCATTTGGGAAGACCTTCTCGAAAATTCTTGATCAGCGATTAAAGAGTGATTATGAAATCGGGTTCAAGGCTTCTCCTGATGATGCAAAACATACTTTTGATGAAGCCACAATCTTTGTAAAAGCCATTCGGGATTATCTTGATACAATTGGTTGTTAATTTACAATCGGTGCAATGATATCAAGCAATTTATCATCCCGCAACTTCCGGCCTTGAACAACGTCGGAAGTAACCTTCACTAAATTCTTTCCAATACCCAACTCATCAAGAACCCTGAAAGAGGCTTCCAAAGCAACTCCGTGTCTTTCCTTTTGATGAATGTCAGCACCTCAGCAGACAACTGACTTTCTGGACCTTAATTCACTTTCATTCCGGTATGACCGTACCGTACAGGGGCGACTTTTAAAAAAAGTTGCAAAACCCTACCATGTCAGTAAATCGAAATTCACAAAGGTATGCTCGTGAAAATGTTGTCTCGCTAAACACGACCTCCTCTCGGAACTGTCGCCTTTCAGGTTCAT
>CAIPJU010000371.1 GCA_903865465.1 uncultured Bacteroidota bacterium | reverse complement strand
TTGTTTTTATCGGGAACAATATTAATTTTTTCATGCTCGGGCAGTCTTTATGTGAATGGATGGCACTCATCCCTGCCCACGCAGGAAATGATTGCGATCGTGAAGCCGGAGCCATTAAGGTATTACGACGAAAAGAGCGGAATGCAATATAATGTCACAAACGATTCGGTAAATCTTTATGTGAATGTAAGGATCACAGAACCAAGGACTCAGATGAGAGTAATTCGCTCAGGAATGCAGATTTGGCTTGATCCTTCAGGGAAACACAAAAAAGAAACAGGAATTTATTTTCCGATTGCTTCAAGAGCGGGTGTTCTCCCGGCAAAAACAGAAAATGGAGGGGAACGGATAAAAAACGTCCAGAGACGATCTCCTGATACTGAAACAATCAGGGAAATTTATTATAACAGCCCGCGTCAGATTCAGCTTGTTGGTTTCAATGCACCGATAAATGGCCTGATTACCCTTCCAAATCAATATAAAATATATGCTAATATCGAATGGGATGGCGCCGGATACATGAATTATGACGTTGTTGTACCTTTCGCTACCTTTTACAGGAATCCATTTTTACTTGCTGATAATGGAATTTTGTCGCTTGATATTCTTTTGCCTGAATCAGGGACAAATCAGGGACAACCAGGGATTGGCAGATCTGGTACAGGAAGCAGAGGAATGAATGGAGGTATGGGAGGAATGAGAATGGGCGGAGGAATGCGTGGAAACAGGGGTAGCATGGGAGGAGGTAGTTACCGGGGCTCAATGGGAAACGGAAACTTTGGATCTGAGGGAGGTTTCTCGAATGTGCAGAATGATCCGGTAAAAATCAAAATGAAAATAAAACTTGCTGTAAAAACTCCACAATGATTTAGTTATCCTATTATAAAACAACTAACTGAAAAGAAACGCAGACAAAAAAAAGCTTTTTGAAGATAAATTTGCCGGGTTAATTGATTATTTTTTTTACTATTGTCCGCCAAAATTACCTTTGACAGTTTTAATAATTACTTTTCTACGTACTTTACCGTTTTGATAATATACCATAAATGAAACATAATGTAAAATTTTCGCTGGCGAGTCTTATAGTATTTTTAAGCTTGTCACTTATCCTGACTAACTGCAAGAAAAATGATTCAACCGCTGTTACAGGTATGACAATAACCACCAGTGCAGCGACCCTGATTGGTCAGCAGTGGGCTCTCCTGAATGGCACCGTTATGGCAGGCAATCAGACTGTTATTGTCTCTTTCGAATATGATACAACCACCACCTACAGGTATAGTGTTGCAGCTGACCCTGACACTGTAACAGGGACTACACTGACCCTTAACATTGCACCTATAACAGGTCTTTTAAAAAATACAACCTATCATTTCCGGATTAAAACAGTCACAGCCAAAGAAACCAAATACGGGTCAGACCTGAGTTTCACTACTACAAACCCTGCCAAAAGCAAAGTAACCTATAATCCTGCCCTTGTTTATGGCACCGTTACCGATGTTGACAATAATGTTTATAAAACAATTCAGATAGGTTCTCAGACATGGATGGCGGAAAACTTAAAGACGACCAAATACAGCGACGGGTCATCGATTCCCTATGTTCCCAAGCCTGGCAGCTGGACACAGCTTTCAACTCCCGGCTATAACTGGTATAATAATGACTCAGTTGTTTACGGAGCACTATATAACTGGTATTCTGTTAATACCGGGAAATTATGCCCGGCAGGATGGCACGTGCCAGGCGATTCAGAATGGGGTGTTATGACCACCTCACTTGGCGACCAGAGCCTTGCGGCAATCACACTTAAAGAAACAGGCAATACTCACTGGACAGACGCAGGCAGCGGGTCTACAAATGCGACAGGATTTACTGCTCTTCCCGGAGGTTACTGTAACACGGCAGGATCGTTCAGCAATATAAAACGTTATGGATATTGGTGGAGTTCAACCGAAAGTTCAACCTCTGATGGTTATTGCAGGAATATCTTTTACAGTTTTACCACTTTCGACAAAAACAACAGCAGCAAGAAGAGCGGATTGTCGGTGAGATGTATTAAAGATTAATGACATTCCAGGTTGCTTTCCTTCCATAATTTGTAATTGACCAGCATGATATTTTCAGAGTCTGACACCCATAACTGTAATATCATCAGTCTGGGGAGTGCCTTTCATCCATTCCCGGAGTTTGCTTTCCAGAAATTGTTTCTGTACATGGGCAGGATAGGCACTTATCTCGAGTAAGGTATCATGGAATCGTGAACGTAGATACTTCCTGTCGAAATCACCTCCAAACTGATCTTTATAGCCATCGGAGAAAAGATAAATCATATTTCCCTTTGAGTATCCCGATTCCTTAAGTGTAAATGGTTTGTACTGTTCTGATGCACTTACGCTTATTCTATCGGCCCTGAAAATTGATAATCCTTCTTCATTTACCAAAACCAGGTCATGCATGGCACCTGTAAATTTGAGTGTCATTGAGTCTGTATCAAGGACTACCAGGCCAATGTCCATTCCGTCTCTTGTGGTGATATCTTTCCTGTCGTGAAGTAAAAGCTGGACAACAAGATCCCGAAGACTGGATATTATTTTTTCAGGGGAGATTGTCCCGTGAATATTGACAATTTCATTTAAGAGCGTCATCCCAAGGAGACTCATAAAGGCTCCCGGCACACCGTGACCAGTGCAATCTGCAACTGCAATGATTATCAATTTGCCTTTCCTCGTAACCCAATAGAAGTCACCGCTGACAATATCCTTTGGCTGACTTAAAACAAAACTTTCAGGAAGCAGTTTCTCAATAAATTCCAAAGGGGGCAGTACTGCTTTCTGAATATTGCTTGCATAGGTTATGCTTGAAGTTATACTATCATTCTTCAGGGCAATAAGGTCACGCTGAAGCTCTAATTCCTCCTTCTGCAGCTGAATCTCCATTGTTCGGTGCAGCACTTTTTCTTCAAGTATTGATTTCTCAAGGCTGATCCTGGACAATCTTACTTTAATAATTAAATAACCTGAAAGCAACAGAAGTACTATCGAGCAGGGATAAAACCACCATTTCTTCCAAACAGGTTTCTTAATTACCACTTTAAATACGAGTGGAGTAACAGTAGTAGCGCCATCCCCTCCCGAGGCTTTAAGAGTGAAAGTATATATGCCATCTGTAACATGACTAAAGATGGCAGTGGTATCGGTTGTAATGTTGGACCACTGATCATAGTTTTCAAGCATATACTGGTAATTTACCATCGATGGGTCCCTCATACTAATACCAAGGAAGCCGAATCGTATTTTATAGCTTCCAGCGGAAAGAACTATTTTGTTACCCTCAGGAATCTTCTGCTCATCATTTATCCACAATGAAGTTATATTTAATGAGGGTGGTGCCAGCACCGGGTCGGAATGATTATAGCAGACCGCTCCCATGTCGGAACCAAACCATAACCTGTGGTATTCATCGGCTGCGGCCGCATTGGGGCTGAGCTGGCACTTTTCAGAGAACTCGCTGAAATGATGTATCTGCTTAACACTGAAATCGGAGATGCTTACCCTGCTAATGGTACCTTTATAGATCG
>CAIPJU010000370.1 GCA_903865465.1 uncultured Bacteroidota bacterium | reverse complement strand
TACTTCCAGGTATGGCACCAAGATACATGAACACCAAGATTGAGAGTAAAAATACCATTTTATTCACAATATTAACAGAAGTCTTCGGGGAAAAAATGAATTTAGCCCGAATTAAGTTCTTTGGTTTATTTATATGTGCTCTTTGCAAAGTGCAAACGGTTTGTTTTGAGAAGTTAGCGGTCAGCTTCGATACAGATGTGAGAGTTGATTCTTCATTGCGTAGAATACAACGATTTATGTCTGATTATCTGCTAGATACAGATATCATAGCTCGCTTGATTTTCTCTCTCTTACCTCACAAACCACCATATCGACTGGCATTGGACAGAACAAACTGGAAGTTTGGCTCAACGAATATCAATATCTTGGTTATTGCAATTGTTTACCAAGGTGTTGCATTTCCTATTATGTTTAAGATGATGCCTAAATTCGGTAACTCCTCGACTGCTGAACGAATCGGACTCATGCAACGTTATATTGATTTGTTCGGGACTGACAGTATTGATTGCCTTCTTGCCGATAGAGAGTTTATTGGAGATCATTGGATAGGGTATCTTAATCAAAATCATATCAGATATCACATTCGTATCCGAGAGAATTTCTTTGTTGATATTCCAAGAAATGGTCGCCACTTAAAGGCCTCATGGTTATTCAGTCACTTAAAGATCAATCAATTTGAGTTCTTGCGCAGAATAGTTTATGTTAATGGTCAACTTTGTTATTTGTCAGCTTCCAAGGTGAAAAATAAAGAAGGAGTTCCTGAACTCCAAATCATTGTCTCTTTCAACAAACCATCTGAGGCTCAGGCAGTTTATAAGGAACGCTGGCAAATCGAGACGGCATTTCGGGCCCTAAAGTCAAGTGGTTTTAATATTGAGGACACGCATTTGACCGATATTGACCGAGTTAATAAACTCTTTGCTTTAGTCCTGGTGGCTTTTGTTTGGGCATATAAAATCGGAATATTCCTGAATACTGTTTGTCCAATCAAAATTAAAAACCATGGCAGGAAAGCTAAAAGTTTATTCAAGTATGGCTTAACTTTTCTTGCAAATGCACTATTCTCTAACGACATAGAGAAATTTAAAAAGTGCTGTCAATTTTTGTCATGTACTTAGTAAAATCCTATTGTTTTATCGGATTGGAAACCTTCTCATTTTTAACAGGAGAATAATCCGGTTTAGTAGCTCCATCTACTACCACTTCCTCAAAGAAACATTTCACTCCCGTTGCCTTATTGATATCCTCCACATTCTGAATATGGAAATGTAAATGCGCCTCCGATGAATTCCCTGAATTTCCACAGAGTCCCAACAACTGACCCGGCACAACTTTTTGTCCTTCTTTCACCTTAATAGACTGATGCTTGAAATGTCCAAAGAACAGGTATTCATTTTTAACAGTTTTTACTATGATTGAATTCCCTCCAGCATTAAATGGGTTCATTTCTCCTGGGATATTGTCTTTTACCCCATCCACAACCAAAACAACCTCTCCGTCGCAAGGAGCTATAATCTCTTTTCCAAAGCAATAATAATCTTCATTTGTTATACCATCTGTTTTAAATGATTTTCCCGACTGATCTTTGATCAGAAAGTCAAAAGCATTCTTTTGCGCATCACTTATAACATGATAATTCAATTCTTTCGTATCACCACCCCAGAACACTAACCAGGTATCTTTAAAAGGAAGTATCAGTTTGGTCTGATTTCTTTTGATGATCGGGAGGTTATCTTCTTTAAAGGGCTTCAAAAACAGCCCATTGATCTTAGATTCATTATCAACCGCAATATCTAAAACAAATAAGTTCCTTTCAAATTTTGTCTTATATGAAGCATAAACCTGATTTTCATACTTTATGAAATCCATTTGCAGAATCTTTCCCGACTGGTCTTTCACTCCTGTCAGCAGTTCTTTTGTTTTATCAAGAGGCAATGCATTCTTCATCACATCGGCAAACATCATGAATATACTATCATACTTCCCCTGGTTATAAGCAATTTTAAACTTTTCAGCGATGGTTTTATTGCCGGATCTCTCAACCTGACCTTTTACGTT
>CAIPJU010000369.1 GCA_903865465.1 uncultured Bacteroidota bacterium | reverse complement strand
CAGGTTCATTCGATGGCCCAGATAAACTACTGTATATCAATGATAAAAAGCTAACATACCAAAGAGATCAAACACTCAGCGATATGCTTTATATAGACGATTTGCCTGGTTACAGTGACAGTTCCAAAGATTATGACTTCAGATATGAGAATCTTAAAGCCGGAGCAGGTTTCAGGGTAACCGGCGACAAGCCAATTATTAAGCTTGCGTATTGGTCATCTACAACAACTGTTTGTGCCGAGCCCTATATTAAAGTTGAAGTACAACCCGGAGAAGAGATAACTTGGGAACTGAAATATGAATTTTACCAGCTGAAAAATTAGCTGATAAGACAAAATTAGTGAACAATAACAGGTTATCCCGGGTTTTAAAACCACAGAGAGGATAAACTCTTTGGATTTCCAAACCCAAGCTCATTTAATGCTTTGGTTTTGAATTGATAAACGAACTTCCGAAAAAAATAAATTAAAGTGGCTAAAACAAAGGGAGTAATTAACACAATATTACTTTTACTGTTTTTATTACATCCGGAATACATTAATTCTCAGATACTTAAAGATTCAGTAACAGTAAATCTCATAAAGAGGGATATTGACTGTATTTATAATGGTAAGAACAGGGAGGCGGAGGCGTTGACTAAAAAAGTACAGCAAGCCTTTCCCGGTCATCCTGTGGTATACCTGTTAAAGGGAATGAAGATATATTGGGAGAACTACCCTCTTCTTCCAACCTCACCCGCACGGGCTTCATTCGAGGAATCCCTGCGCAGATGCCTGGAATTATCCGATAAGAAGCAGAACCATGATGAGGCGGAATATCTGCTGGCTAATCTCTGTTCCCGCGGATTTCTTCTTCTTTTCTATACTGACAACAACCTGAATCTCGAAGTATTTCCTTTGGTTTCCGGAACCTACCAAAGGATTATGGCAGCATTTAAATACACTTCAGTATCTTCTGATTTTTATTACTTTACAGGAATTTTCAATTACTACCGCGAAGTATACCCGGAAGTATATCCTGTTTACAAACCGCTCGCTATTTTGTTTCCAAGGGGAAGCAGGATAGAAGGTGTTAAACAGCTGAGGGAAGCTGCACGAAATTCAATAATGCTTAAGGGAGAAGCCCTTATTTTCCTTTCGGAGGTATTCGCAAATTATGAGTCTAATTTTGAGCAGGCTATTTTTTACTCCAGGGTTCTTCATGAACTTTATCCGGGGAATATGGCTTATGAGGAAGAGTACATAAAAAACCTCCTGCTGACGAAACAGTATGATAAAGCTGAAAAAATCATTCTTGCACATGGAGAGCTGATTAGTAACTCCTTTTTCAATGGAGAGTATACAGTTTTCAAAGGCATATTGTCAGAAAAAAAATATAACGATTATAAAAAAGCAAAAGAGCTCTATACCGAAGGTGCGAAAGAGCTCTCTCTTTTCGGCAATTACGGTAAAGAGTTCTCATCCTTTGCTTATTATGGATTGTCGCGTATCAGCTATGGCGAAAATGATAAGCATTTCGGTAAACTCTACAGAAAAAAAGGTGATGAGCTGGCCGATTTCAAAAAGAATAATTTCGATTAGATGCTTTGAGAACTATTTTCTCATTTTAATACTCAACAAAAGCAATAGGTGTTTGTTTAATCTGGTAATAAATGACTTTAGGAAGTCACAGATCTGACTCTATTGATTTGCTTTATTTCTCCAGGCTCTAAAGGGAGCGAAGAGGCGCAATAGAATCTTATATACGATTACCGATTTTCATCTTATTATTGATACTGCTAATTGTTAAAATCATAACAAAATGAAATATAATCAGCTTGGAAAGACAGGGGTTTTGGTATCAGAGTTATGTCTGGGTGCCATGACATTTGGTGGGAAAGGTTATTGGGAAGCGATAGGCAGGTTGGCTGAGGAGGAGGTAACCCAGCTGGTGAAAACAGCACTTGATAGCGGAATAAATTTTATAGACACGGCAAATGCCTATTCCGAAGGATTATCTGAAATTCTCCTTGGAAAGGCACTTAAAAACCTGGGTGTTAATCGGCAGCAGGTTGTTCTCGCTACAAAGGTAAGGCTCCGTATGGGGCCGGGAGCTAACCAGGTAGGGCTTTCAAGGCTTCATATCAGCGATTCTGTCAATGACAGCCTGTCGCGGTTGAATGTGTCAAATATTGACCTTCTCTACATTCATGGTTTCGACCCCATAACACCTATTGAAGAGACCATGCGAGGGCTCGAGGATGTTGTCAGGTCAGGTAAGGTAAGATATATCGGAATTAGCAATCATCCTGCCTGGATGGTAATGAAGGCAAACGGGATTGCTGAGAAGATGGGCTGGACAAAGTTTGTGGCATCGCAGAATTACTACACCATTGCCGGAAGGGATATAGAACGCGAGATAGTTCCGATGGCATTGAGCGAAGGTATAGGAATCATGCCCTGGAGTCCGCTTGCAGGCGGATTCTTATCCGGAAAGTTTACAAGGAACAACCCAAAAGCAGGCGACAGCAGAAGGGATACCTTCGATTTTCCTCCTGTAAATAAAGATAAAGCATATGACATCATAGATGTTATGATTAAAATAGGCAATAACCATGGTGTTACTGCAGCCAGGGTAGCGCTTGCATGGCTACTTGGCAAACCGGGCGTAACAAGTATCATAATAGGTGCGAAAAAGAAGGAACAGCTTCTGGATAATATTGAATCGGTCAATCTTCAGCTTAACCCCATGGAAATGCAGGAACTAGAAGCCATAAGCCAGCTGGTTTCAGAATACCCGGGATGGATGGTGAACAGGCAAATGTCAGGCAGGTTCCCGGAATGAAAAAAACTATTAGAGTTTAAGCATAATTTCTTTCATAATCCTGCTTTTTTATTAATTTGGAGGGGTTAAAGCATCCTTATCAAGTTATAAATAGATAATATGTGTTTTTCAGCAGGTGCCAGCTTTGCAGGAGGAGCAGTAATCTCAGCTATTGGTGTTGTTACGATCAGGAAAGCCAGAAATCCGGCTCAGAAATTATTTTCCGCAATTCCTCTGCTGTTTGCCTTCCAGCAGTTTTCTGAAGGGGTTTTATGGCTGACGATACCGTCAGGAGATGTTTCATATATTCAGATTTATGCAACCTATTTCTATCTTCTTATGGCCCTCGTCATCTGGCCATTTATGCTCCCATATTCCGTATATAAAATGGAATTTGACCTGCGGAGAAAGAAACTGATCAACCGGTTTTTTACAGGAGGAGTCATATTATCAATATATTACGCATTTTGCCTTGTTAAATTTCACGTAAACCCCAGTATCAGCGGCTTTCATGTGGAATATATAAATGATTTTCCGGTTAAGGCAGGATATCTTGCCTTTGCCATCTATCTGATCTCAACAATTGCACCCCTCTTCCTGTCGACGGTTAAAAAGATGAATTTGTTCGGAATTCTAATTACTATATCATGTTTTGTAACAGGGATCTTTTATAAAGAATTCCTTACTTCAGTATGGTGCTTCTTCGCAGCCCTTATTAGTGCCGTAATATACTTTATAATAAAAGAGTCGGATAGTTCCGGGTTAATTCTGGGGTAGCTGGCTATGGTTTTGCAGGTCCTTACCTTCCGAATCGTTCTTAAATCAGTAATAATATGAATATTATCGGGATAGATATAGGTGGAACAAAGTGTTCAGTTCTACTTGGACGAACAGATGAGAATGGTGTTCTGTCGGTTATAAGCAGGGAGAGAGTTCTGACCAGGGATTTTCCGGATCCCTGGAAGATGATAAGCCAGTTTCATGAGATGATCGGCCACCTGCTCATCGATAATGATACTGAAATCAGTTCAGTTTCTTCAATTGGTATAAGCTGCGGAGGTCCACTCGATTCTAAATCCGGGGTCATATATTCCCCGCCCAATCTGCCAGGTTGGGATGAAATACCGATTGTGAAAATATTCCATGACAAATACGGAATTCCTGTCTCGATTCAGAATGATGCAAATGCCTGTGCCCTCGCGGAGTGGCTAATGGGGGCGGGAAGGGGCACTTCAAATATGATTTTTCTGACATTTGGGACTGGTATGGGCGGCGGACTTATACTTAATGGAAAGCTATATGCCGGAACCAATGATCTTGGCGGTGAAATAGGCCATATCCGTTTGGCAAAAAAGGGCCCTGTCGGTTTCGGGAAAGAAGGATCATTCGAAGGATTCTGCAGCGGAGGCGGGATTGCCCAACTGGCAAAATCGATTGTCAGAGAGAAACTTATTAAAAATGAAGTTGTAGAATTTTGTCCATCCGAAGAGAATATTGAGGTGATTGATACCAGGATTGTAGCTGAAGCTGCAGTCAAAGGTGATTCGGTTGCCCTTGAAATTATAAGGATTGCAGCAGATTACCTCGGACAGGGTCTGGCAATACTTATTGATATACTTAATCCTGAATGCATAGTAATCGGAAGCATTTATGCACGCAATGAGATGCTTTTCAAACCACTCATTGAGGAAACCCTGAAAAGAGAAGCTATTCCGGCATCACTGGCAGTTTGTACTATAAAGCCATCCGAATTGGGGGAATCAATTGGCGACTTTGCTGCTCTCTGTGTAGCAGTATATAAGGAAAAATTCTAATTTGCATATCATGAAGAAAATAGAAATTCCAGGCAAAGGGAAAAATATTACAAGGCGTGATTTTTTAAACCGAGCTGCTGCAGGAACGGCAGTAATTGCCATTGCACCCATTACCGGTTTAGTATCTGAAAAGGGTCTGGCAAAGGATTCGTGGCCTTCTGATGCTTCAAAATACAGGTTCCATATGATAGGCCATGCACATATCGATCCGGTTTGGTTGTGGCCATGGTCAGAAGGTCTGGCAGTTGTTCACAGCACTTTCAGGTCGGCACTCGACAGGATGAACGAGAATCAGGAGTTTAAGTTCACAGCAAGTTCTGCCCAGTTTTACCAGTGGGTTTCTGAAAACGATCCGGCAATGCTGAAAGAGATCCGGCAGCGAGTCGATGAAGGTCGTTGGAATATTGTTGGGGGATGGTGGATTGAGCCCGATGTGAATATTCCATCAGGTGAAGCACTGGTACGACAAGGCCTTTACGGACAGCTTACCCTGCAGCATCTTCTGGGCCATAAGGCAAAAGTGGCTTTTAATCCCGATTCATTTGGCCACACCGGAACCTTGCCCCAGATTCTGAAACTTCAGGGAATGGAAAATTATGTTTTCATGCGTCCGGGGATAAAGGAAAAAAGCCTGCCAGAGGATATCTTCTGGTGGGAAGGGGCAGATGGCTCCCGTGTGCTTACCTATCGTATTCCCATTAGTTATAACGAAAATGGCTCGCTCCGGAATCGTGTGGAACAGGTAATGACTCAGTTCAGGGAGCAGCCTGTGAAAAATGTAATGACATATTATGGAGCCGGCGATCATGGAGGTGGCGCCACCAGGGAGAACATTGCTTCCATAGAGGAATTAAAGAAAGATAGAGAGGGTCCTGCAGTTTTCTTCAGCACTCCGGAGAATTATTTCAGGGAGCTCAGGAAAGAGAATATTTCAGATCTGCCCGTCGTTAATGATGATCTTCAGCATCATTCTGTTGGATGTTACACGGCAGAAGCAGAAATAAAAAAGGCAAATCGAGCTTCGGAATCCGCCATGGTAACAGCCGAGAAAATTTCAGCTGTTGGTATGATGGCCTGGGGTGCGAAATATCCAAAACAGGAGTTTACGGAAGCCTGGAAGAGAATCTTATTTCTGCAATTCCATGACAGTCTGGCCGGGACGTCGCTTCCTTCCCATTACCAGTCGGCACGTGAAGCTTCAGGATATGCTCTCGATATAGCACATCAGGCAGTATATAAGGCTGTTCAAAAACTCGAATGGCAGGTTCCTGCCAAAGATCCTTCATCGCAGTACCTTCTGGTTTTTAACCCTAATGCCTGGGAGTCAGAACAGGTTGCAGAGTATGACCTTAACTGGAATCTCACCAATCCCTCAAGAGTGGAGGATGAAAACGGCAATGCATTAGCCCATCAGTGGTCAGGTGGAACAACCGAAACTGGCAGCCGGAGGACGCTTGTTTTCAAAACTTTAATACCGGCTTTTGGATACAGACAGATCAGGTTATTAAAAGGAGATCCATATTTATTTAAAGATCTGGTATCAGCCACCGGCAGCATACTCGAAAATGAATTCCTGCGTATAAATATTTTCCCTGACGGAACATTGGGAATGTACGATAAGAAAAACCTTACTGAGGTATTTAAAGGAGGAAGCGGAGGTTGCAGGGCCCTAATAATCAATGACCCAAGCGATACCTGGAGCCATGATATAAAAAGTTTTTCGGAGGAGGCTGGCTCTTTCGGAAAAGGATCAGTGAAAGTGATAGAAAACGGTCCTCTTCGTGCAACAATAAGATCAACAACGACTTATGGAGCTTCAATACTTTCTGTTGACTGGACTTTATGCGGCGGATCGAAACAGCTGGAAGCCCTTGTAAGCTTCGACTGGCACGAACATCAGAAAATGGTAAAATTCTCCTTCCCTGTCGATATTGAAACGGCTGAAGCCACATATGAAATACCTTATGGGCACAAGGTGCGTGAAACCAATGGCAATGAGGAACCCGGCCAGAGATGGCTCGACCTTACAGGAAACAGCAAATCAGGCAAATACGGGCTCACAGTCATCAACGATGCCAAATACGGCTATAGTGTATCAGGCAGCGACATGAGAATATCAGTTCTTCGATCAGCGGTTTATGCACATCACAACCCGAGAGTACTCGATATGAATACTGAACATATCTGGATGGATCAGGGTATTCATAGCTTCAGAATGGTGCTGGTTCCGCATAAAGATTCATGGAAAGAGAACAATATTACAAGGAAGGCGGAAGAATTGTCTTCTTCCCCTGTTATTATTTATCAGGGTATACATAACGGGAAATTAGCCAGATCAGGATCACTCTTAAGCTGTGCAACTCCGGAGATCATTATAACAGCCATTAAGATGTCAGAGTCGGGCAATGATCTTATCATCCGTTGTGTGGAATCGTCGGGTAAACCAATCTCAGGAACTATCGATCTGACGTTTGCAGGCATCAAATGGTCCGGTAATTTCCGCCCCTTCGAGATTAAAACATTAAGATTCAGCAATGAGAACAGACGCATTAAAGAGGTAAATTTACTTGAAGAGTAGTTAGCCAGATGATAGACTATTAAACATTATTTTTTTGAAAGGATGTACAGATTATAAAACCATAAAATCCATGACTGAAACAACAACCTTTAATCCCCCTGTAATTCAGGAAAGAATAAGCTCCGTCGATTTTTTCCGGGGCTTCACCATGTTCCTTCTGATCGGAGAAAGCACTCATCTTTATGACCACCTGATGTCGGTAAACACAGGTTTCACTCACTTTCTTGGAACAGAGCTGAGTCACCATGAGTGGCACGGTCTGCATTTCTGGGACCTGATACAACCCTTCTTCATGTTCATTGTGGGAGTTGCGATTCCCTTTGCAATTGTCAACAGGAAAAAGAAAGGAGCCACAGACAGGCAGATCATGAATCATGCATTTAAACGTTCCTTATTGCTTCTTTTTATAGGTTGGGCTCTCTACTGCGTCGAACCGGGCAAAATCGTATGGCGGTTTCAGGATGTCCTTGCACAAATGGGGGTAACATACCTGGTTGCATTCCTGATAAGAAACAAGAGCTTCACTTTCCAGATCGTATTTACAATAGTTATTTTAATTCTGACGGATGTGGCTTACAGGATTTTTCCTGTTGAAGGCTTCAATCAGCCATGGGTTCCTTTTCATAACCTGGGAGCCTGGGTCAATATTAAGATCGAAGGGGTTGAGAAGACCAGCATATGGGCAACACTGAATGCAATACCCACAATTGCTCATACCGTATGGGGCGTCCTTTGCGGGAGTCTCCTTATGAGCAACAAAACCGCAGCACAAAAGATTAAAACGCTGATTATTGCAGGGGCATCAGCACTTATTATCGGCTATTCGCTCGACCTCTTAAATATTACACCAATTATAAAGAAGATTGCCACTATGTCATTCGTATTTGCCAGCGGTGGATGGGCAATTTTGGGTTTATGTTTCGCTTACTGGCTGATTGATGTAAAGAAGCTCTTCACAAAAGGCTCGCGTATGTTCATCATTGTAGGAATGAACTGTATTTTCATCTATCTTTTCTTTTCCGTTGGAGGAGCCGAGCTCGTAAGCAGGATATGGCAACCCTTCACCGATGTGCTCTTTTCGTGGGGAGGAGAGGTGACTGCGAATATCATGAGAAGCATTGTAGTGTGGGCAACTCTCTGGTATTTATGCTACTGGCTGTATAAGAACAAGCTTTTCATCAAGATCTGATCTTCATAAGCATAGTTCACTTATATTTAAGAGTTCCCTGCTCCATTTCAAGTGCCCTGCGAGTACATAGGTTTTTACACTGAGGGCACTTAATTTTTGAAGGAGCGCTATAGTGAATTTAAAATTTATTTATCGACCCATTCCTTGAAAGAAGATACCTTATCGCGGCTTACCACGAAAAGATCACTTTTCTCACTGTTTTTCATTGCCAGCTGAAGCCTGCTGGAAGAATAACTCTGCATAAGTGATATAGAATCGATATTAACCATGCACTCGCGATTGATCCTGAAGAATCTTCTGGGATCCATCAAGCCCTGCAGCTGTTCCAGCGTATGGTCTATTCCATAATCTTTTCCCTGGAAGTCGCAGAGGAAAACACTCCTTTCCCTTATGTGGAAATGGCTAATCTCCCTTGTTGGTAATGATTTGTACTTTTCACCAATCTTAATCAGGAACCTTGATTTATATTGATTCCTGAACTCGTTAACGAGTTGGCTGAAATCCCTTCTGAATGGATCTTTATCGGCAAAAAGTTTTTTGTACTTTTCAATTGCGCGTTTAAGTAATTCAAGATCAATAGGTTTTAACAGATAATCAACACTGTTTACCTTGAACGCTTTAAGTGTGTAATCGTCATATGCCGTGGTAAAAATTACCGGGATATCAACCTTGATAGTATCGAAAATCTCAAAGCATAAACCATCATCAAGCTGGATATCCATAAGCACAAGGTCGGGTTGCGGCCTCTCTTCAAGCCTGTTAATTGCCTCTTCAGCAGTTTCTATAATATCAAGAACATTAATTGATTTGTCTATTCTGTTTAAAAGATCCACCAGCATGTCTGCAGCCGGCTTTTCATTTTCAACTATAAGTACATTCATGTCAGTAAAGGGAGTTTTACGATAAAATCACTTGCTGTTTCTTCAATAATAATTGGATGACCGCTTACCAGTCTTATCCTCTCACTCAGATTCTTCAATCCTGTGCGGGTCGATTTCATAATGGTATCCTTTTTCTGGAGATTGTTTTGTACCACAATAAAATGGTTATCAAAAAATACACGAATACAGAGTGGTGAAGCCCTTGTTGCAACATTATGATTTATTGCATTCTCGATAAGTATTTGCAATGATACCGGGATGATTCTGAAATTGCCTTCATCGCTTATGTTGATTTCAAGATTTATTTTGCCATCATCGCGTATTTTATGAAGGCTGAAGTAATCTTTTATGAAATTAAGTTCGGAGGCCAATGGGACACTCTCCTCCTGGCCGTTTTCAAGAATATATCTGTAAACCGATGAAAGGTCATGTATAAAGATCTCAGCGGTTTCAGGCTGGGTCCTGACCAGTGAAGAAATTGTATTGAGACAGTTGAAGAGGAAATGGGGATTGACCTGTCTTCTCAGGGTTTCATTCTGGAAAATAAGTTTTTCCTCCCTGAGCTTCTGTTCCCTTTTGAGTGAAGTCTGCCAGAGAAGGAAAATAAAAATAATAGCGCCTATTGAAAAACCAGATATTGTCGACCTGAACCATCCATGAATCTCATTATGAAAAAAATTATAGATTAAATTTTTAAGACTTTCCCCCCCGATCAATAATCCGGCATATTGCAGAATAATGAAAAGAACAATTGAAAAGAACATACATATCAGCAGGAATATTATGAACCGGAATAATACTATTCGTGTAATCTCACCCGGGTTTCTTTCGAAGTTCACTCTGGCAAACAGGAGGTTGCCCGTATAGATGAATATTTCAAGCTGGGCAAAAAGCATAATGAACATTCCCCAGGAGAAAACTTTATTTTCAGAATTGCCAGTCAGAGACATAATGAAGGTAAGAAGTGCGGAGAAGATTAGAAAGGCAAGGTGCGATACAGGCCATCTCTGGTTGAGGATCTTATAATTATAATCTGTTTTCATTTGGGTAAATTTATCAATCGTCATTGAATTCTGGTAACATTAAGTTCCCTGGCTGTTGTCAGGAGCATCTTCTCTTTCATACCTTTAATTTCCAACTCCTGGAAAGTACCACTATACATTACCGCCTGTTACCAAGGTTTTCCCGATGAAGTTGCCATTGATGTCCCTGTTGGAATAAACGGCTGTCATTTTGAATTTCTGCAAAGCATTGCTGACTTTTCCCTTTGGGAGTTCTGTCATAAAGTTTTTAATAAATGATTTTCTTCCCTGTCCCTCAGAAATTAGCGGCAAAAAAGAAAAGGACAGTACCAGCGATACTGCCAAAACATAGTTTAGTTTTCTTTTCATAATGGTGATTATTAATGATTGTTGCAATTTTCTTATCAAAGAAAAGGTACAATCAGGCTCTTTGAAAATTAAAAATGCACTATGGTACAATTACCATGCTGAATGGTAAAATCGGATGGCTGAATCGCAAGCAAAAATTTTACCGGTCGAATCCGGGTCTGATGAATTTCCTTGCATAAGGAAATTTTGTCTCTGCCTGATTTCTTACTTCAGCAAGGCTGATAAGGAATTTCAGAATCTCATCTTCGTATTTGGACTGGTTTTCCATAAGGATCGACCATGCAGCTATAAGCCTGTCGAGAGCAACAAGTGCGATTTTTGCCGATCCGTTCGAATCATTTTGAATTATTCCCTCTCCGTAATTGTCATCGCTTAACAATGCCCTGTAGATCTTTGCAGATACAAAGAAGTTGTAATAATAAATTATGTCAATTGCATCGCTCAGCATATTATTATTTTCCGGTACAGATACAACTATTTCATCTTCTTCACAGCTTATTGGACCGGGTTTATTCTTTTCAAGCCAGGCATGCATGGTGAATGCGAGTTGATGAGCCCTGTGGTACAAAGGATGTTTAGCGGGGTCATCATCTTCATGAGTGTATTTATCGATATCCTCCTGGCTGATCTCAAGTTTTACCATAGATTCTTTTATCATCAGCATGGTAGCTTCAAAGACATTGTGAATATAGTCCCAGAATGCAGGCCCTTCAGGAGGAGGGGCTTCCTCGCCAAAGGCATGGTTTCTGCACTGCTGCGTAAATTCGCACCTGTCGCACCAGCGATCGCAGTAATTAAAAATGCCATCAATAAAGCCATCCTGTTTTGCCAGATCAAGCATCCGGTCCTTCATTTCCGATGGTGAAAGCATTGTCTACTGGTTTTTATTATCAGAAATATAGAGCAATTATCTGAATCCAAGTTATGAATTATTCTTAATTAATACTAATAGGAATGTTTTTTTTAACTAATTCTATCCCATACTTATCAACAGATCCCATTGAAAAATTGGTCTAAACTGCGTAAGTTTATCTCTGAAATAGGAAACAAAAAAGGCTTAGGTTAAATATTAATCCGCTAAGTCCCGATTTTAACAGCTTGTTTTTTGTTGACTAATTTCTAATTTTAAATTATATTTTACTCATAAACAGAACCGCTCGTAAATCGGATTACAGTATACAGAATATTCATAATGCCATCTAACCTTAATGCGCTTATCAGGTATAAAACCATAAATTCCTGTCTTTACGGGGGCAGAAAAAGATGGTCAATAGTCGAGCTCACTGAAGCGTGCTCATCGGCTCTTGCTGAAACAAGAGGACGGTATGAGTCTGTATCCGAGAGGACTATCAGGGATGATATCAGGGTAATGAGAAGCGACATTCTCGGATTTAATGCCCCCATAAAACAAAAAAGCGGCCTCTATTTCTATTCCAGCCCTCACTATTCTATTCTTTCTATTGGTGTGACAGATCAAAAGCTTATTGAAAATGTAATTAGTCTTCTTGAGGAATTAAAGTCCATGGTGAGCCATCACGGATTGGAGCTATTGCTTGGCAAGCTGAAAGGATTGGAGACTGGGCTTTCTGAAATTAATATGATCGAAGAAACTTTTACTCCTGAAGTGAGGGCCGGGAAGGCATATCCTGATGATATCCAACATGAGATGCCTTTGGGTGAATTCTCCTCTCAAAAACATGAAAAGTTATTATCAAAAAGAAAGATTAACGCAAATCTGGCTGAAAATATGAATTTTGCATTAACCCCCGGAAGTTCAGTCCTCTGGGGTGATGTGATGGATCTGTTAACCAGTAAGAGGAGAAGCTAAATGGTTATTCTCGATCATAATAAAGGATCCATTTCGAATAAATTCATCCTGTAGTTTTTAACCCGATACTCTCCTGTCAATTTCCGGAAGGATATCTCTTTCATAAATGTTAAGACTGTAAGATTTTTCCCACAGAAGAAAAGGAGTTCTTCCTACAGATCGAATATCTGATCGCCTACATGAGTCCGCCTGTTGTTACCTTACTTTTATAATCGGGAATTGGAGATAATAAAAGCAAGATAAATAATCGATAAACCAGAAATTAATACTTACTAAGATGAAGGTGCTAAAAACAGAAAATGGCAAAGTAGCGTTGTACCAGAGGAATGGTTCACTGATAAGACATATTGGAACTGATGATTCCAAAAGTGCATCAATGCGATTTAATGATTACATGATTCTTGTAACAACAACGACAGGATGTGTAAAGATGTATACCGAAAAGGGGAATTATGTAAACTCTCTTAAGGCGGATGGTGCGAATTCTGCTGCTTTTATTGACAATAACATCCTTATCTTCACTCAGGAGGGCAGAATAGAGCTTTGGAATGACAGTGGTGACTTCTTAAAGTACCTATAAGTAACAGATTATATATCACCTCATTACTTCTATCAAGGGCAAGCCAGGAATTCTCCTGGGGTTGAGGTATATCAATTGACGCTGAAGTGACATTGAATTTGATGTTAATAATTCCGATACTAAATAGAAGATTCAGCAGAGTGGTCATTAATGAAGTACTTTTTAAGATACCGTGCCTTAAGGTTCATGCCAGTAACAGAGATCATAAAAACAGATAGAAAAAATTATTTCTTGTTTTTTTGTGATTTGTCATCAATATTTTCAAGTCCTTTAAGATCTTTAATTCCAATCTGATCTGAAAGAGTTGAGATTTTTTTCAT
>CAIPJU010000368.1 GCA_903865465.1 uncultured Bacteroidota bacterium | reverse complement strand
CTTAGATTATTTTGTTGCAATGCTTCAGGATATCACTCTTAGAAAAGAGGCAGAGATTTCTACAAAAAGGGAACAAATCCTGCTCAGAACCCTCGTGAATAATTTACCTGATTCAATCTATGTTAAAGATTTAGACGGGAAAAAGATACTTGCAAATATACATGACCTGGAAATAATGGGGGTCAGCTCGGAAGATGAGATTCTGGGTAAAACAGATATAGAGATATTCAATGATCAGAGTGCACAGAAAGGGTATTATGAAGATCTGGAAGTATATGCCACTCAAAAACCTATACTAAATCATGAAACTCAATTCATCGATAATTCAGGGGAGAATCACTGGATCTCAGTCAGTAAAATCCCGATTCTGGATGAGTTAAGCGGAACTGTTGGCCTGGTTGGAATTTGCCATGATATAACCGAGCAGAAGAGGGCCGAATTAAAGATGGTCCAGCTGACTGAAGAGCTCAAAAATATTAATGCTACCAAGGACAGGTTCTTCTCAATCATCGCCCATGATATGCGGGGGCCTCTTATCAGTTTCAACCAAACTCTCGATCTGATAACCGGGAATATGAATCTTGATGAGCAGATGAAGGAGCTTCTTCTTGAAGAATTAAAAAAATCCTCTAAAAATATATTCAACCTTCTTGAAAACCTGCTTAACTGGTCAAGGATACAGAGACATACAATGAGTATAGAGCCTGTAAGTCTCAGTCTGAATATTGTACTTAAGGAAAATATAGATTTATTGATCCCAAATGCAAAACAAAAGAATATTAATATCCTTCTGAAAACTGAAGAAAATATCACCGTTTTTGCTGACCATGATTCAACCAGCCTTGTAATCAGGAATTTGTTGTCAAATGCTGTCAAATTCACCAGGAACAACGGCAACATAACAATTACTGTAAAAGATTATAAACAGCACGCTGAAATTACAATTGAGGATACAGGCATCGGAATCAGTAAGGAGATACTTGAGAATCTGTTCAAGCCCTTTTCATTTTATTCTTCATTTGGAACGAACGGAGAAAAGGGCTCGGGCTTAGGTCTCGTACTCATTAAAGAATTTGTTGAAAGGAATGGAGGGAAAATCCGCGTAGAAAGCGAACCGGATAAAGGAAGCAGGTTTATTTTCACTCTTCCCGAGAACTGAGTCAGGTGAAGGGCTAACAGATTCTCAAAAAGCAAAACTTTTCCCTACAATACATTTTATGATCCAGGCATCAGTGGAGGCATTAAGCCCCCTGCCAATTCCGGCATTAAATTCCCAGGAATCTCCAAACGCAATATTGGTGGCCAGATAGAGCACCTGATGCTGCTGGGTCCATGGAAGAACATCTTTCATCGGACCATAGCCACTGTACCATTCCACTCCCAGATCGGTCTGCTTACTGATCTTATAGCTGGCCATCATGCTGGGATTAAACTCAAAAGGAGTCGATTTAACCATATCCCAGTCAAAGGTTGGATTAATGGCAAAGTAAAAGTTTCCGAATTCTTTATCTATAATTGGGTGGATCTCCAATAACCAGTGATTATTAAAAAAACCGATTCGCTGGTATCCTAATTCACATCCCAGGCTTAAACCTACCGGCAGTTTCCACGATTCCGGCACCCTAATCCGGGGCCTTAAATGTGAACCTCCATAACCCGTTCTGCCATTGCTGCCTATTGCATTAAAGAAATAGATCCCCATCTCAAAATTGTGAGAAAAAGCATGAGTTACCTCTATTGTTTCATGAAATATCTTATCTGACGGGAATATATTTTCAGAATAATGTCTGTTGCCCGAGGGGGTGAAGTTACTATGGAGTTCAACGGAGGTAAATCCTTTTTCGACCAGATCGGATTTGT
>CAIPJU010000367.1 GCA_903865465.1 uncultured Bacteroidota bacterium | reverse complement strand
TGATTGAGAAACAAAAAATAGAATCGCTGGTTGAAGAGTTTTTAAAAGGAACGGAACTCTTTCTTGTTGCCGTTAAAGTCAGCAGCTCCAACAAGATAACTGTACTTGCTGACAGGAATAGCGGAATAACAATTGACGACTGCATTGCCATACACCGGCACATTGAAAGCAGCCTCGACCGCGATGCCGAAGATTTTGAACTTCAGGTATCATCACCGGGGCTAGATCACCCCTTCGCAGTATTCAGGCAGTACCTGAAGAACGAAGGCAGGAAAGTTGAAGTAACTGACATTGAAGGCACTAAATTAACGGGAAAACTTAAAAACGTTACATCAGGCGGATTTGAACTTGAAACGGAATTAAAGGTCAAAGGTAAAACCAAAGAACTAAAGGATATTTCATTCAATTTCGACCAGGTGAAAACTACCAGAGCAATTTTAACAATTAAATAATATTAAGAGGTTTACACCAGATGGAAAATGTAAATTTGATTGACACCTTTTCGGAATTCAAGGAGCTGAAGAACATCGACCGCCCAACAATGATGAGCGTTCTCGAGGATGTCTTCAGAAGCATGCTGCAAAAGAGATATGGTTCTGCCGACAATTTCGATATTATCGTAAACATCGACAAAGGTGACTTCGAAATATGGAGAAACAGAGTGGTTGTTGAAGATGGTGAAATCACTGATCCGATAACACAGATACCGCTTTCAAAAGCAAAAGAGATTGATGAAGATTATGAAGTCGGAGAAGATGTATCCGATGAGGTCAAATTCCTCGACTTCGGAAGAAGGGCAATCCTTTCACTTCGTCAGAATCTTACTGCCAGGATACTCGATCTTGAAAAAAACAACATCTATATCAAATACAAGGATCGCATTGGTGAGATTGTTACCGGTGAGGTTTACCAGGTTTGGAAAAGGGAGATACTCGTGCTCGATGACGACGGGAATGAACTCATCCTTCCCAAAAGCGAGCAGATCCCTTCGGACCATTTCCGTAAGGGAGACTCTATCAGGGCAGTTGTGATAAAGGTTGAAATGAGAAACAACACGCCTTTCATAATCCTCAGCCGTACATCGCCTGTCTTCCTTGAAAGGCTTTTCGAACTTGAAGTTCCCGAGATATTCGACGGACTTATAACTATCAAGAAGATAGTACGTGTCCCGGGTGAACGTGCAAAAGTTGCCGTTGAATCATACGACGAAAGGATTGACCCTGTAGGAGCATGTGTTGGTATGAAGGGTTCACGAATACACGGCATTGTAAGGGAACTCCGCAATGAAAATATTGATGTCATTAACTTTACATCAAATAACCAGTTGTTTATTCAGAGAGCTCTCAGTCCTGCGAAAATAACATCTATTAAACTTATTGAAGAATCAAAGAGGGCTCAGATTTATCTCAAGCCCGACGAAGTTTCACTGGCTATTGGTAAAGGCGGATTGAATATTAAACTGGCAAGCCAGCTAACCGGTTATGAAATTGATGTTTACCGCGAACCAGGAGGAGAAGATGAAGAGGACGTCAACCTCGAGGAGTTCAGCGATGAAATTGAAAGCTGGATCATTGACGAACTCAAAGCCATAGGATGCGATACAGCCCGAAGCGTTTTAAACCTCACAATTAACGATTTGGTTAAGAGAACCGATCTTGAAGAGGAAACCGTCAGGGAGGTGGTAAATATCCTTAAAGCTGAATTTGAATGACATTGATTATAATCTGTTCAAATTAAAGATTTTAGTTAAAAAAAGGCAAGAAACATATATGACAGATGACATTAAGGTTACGCGATTAAGTAAAGCAGCCCGCGAATTCAATGTGGGAATATCCACTATTGTGGAATTCCTTCATAAGAAAGGCTTAGAACTTGATCCAAACCCAAATACAAAACTTCCGCACGAGGCGTATATTCTTCTCATTAAAGAATATAGCACCGACATCAGTGTTAAAAAAGAGTCTGAAAAGCTTATCCTAAAAGATCTTCACCGTAAAAAGGAGACCGTATCAATTGATGACTTTTCAGAAAAAACAGAAACTGAAGAGTTGGAGAAGGATGATAATGTCCTTATCAAAGACCATTCGGGACACAAGGCGACCATCGATATCAGGACAGAGATTAAGAAACCTGACATTAAGCTTGTTGGTAAAATAGATCTTGAAAAAACCCTTAAGCCAAAAACCGAAAAACCTGCTCCTGTCAAGGAAGAGCCTGAGCCTAAGGTCCAAGTAGCTCCTGTTGCCGCAATAGAGAATAAAAAGCCGGCTCCTGAGCCTGAAGTGCCTGCTCCGGTTCCACCGGCAGAAGAAATTATGCCGAAGTCAAATATCGACCTTCGCATAGTCGGGAAGATTGATCTCGATGCTTTGAAGAGAGAAGGAAGCTCACCTAAGAAGACCAAAAAGGAAGAACTCCCCGAAGAACCTGTTGTTGAAGCAAAGGAAACCATTATAGTCGAAAATAGTGTTAAACCAGCGGAACCGGAAGTTGAGATCATCAGGGAAGTTCCGGCAGAAGAGCTTGTAATAGTTGCCACTGTACAGGAGGAAAAACCTGTTGAAGTAGTGGTTGCAGAAATGCCTGCTCCGGCACCTGTTGAAGAGACAGTTGCGCTTTTTAAGACTGATTTTCAAAAGCTTGCAGGTCCGCGTGTAGTAGGAAGGATAGAACTTCCTGTCGATGATAAGAAGAAATCGACTCCCTACCAGCCTGTAAAGGTGAATGGGGACTCCGACTTCAGGAAGAAAAAGAGAAGAAAGAGAATACTTAAGGAAAAAGAGGTGGTACCAGTAGTAAAACCTGTTGTAGCCGCAGATAAGAAAGATAAACCAGGTGCCAAAAAGGTAATAAAAAAGAGACCTGTCAGAGCAGAAGTTGACGAGGAAGAGGTACAGAAACAGATAAAAGAGACTCTTGCCCGTCTCACAACCAAGGGAAAATCAAAGGGATCACGTTACAGAAGGGATAAAAGGGATGCTATCAGCCTTAAGCACAAGGAGGTAGAAGATAAAATTGAACAGGATAAGAATATTCTCAAAGTGACTGAGTTCGTTTCAGTAAATGAACTTGCGTCGATGATGAATATCGCAGTTACAGAGATCATATCGACCTGCATGAGCCTTGGCCTCTTTGTATCGATCAACCAGCGTCTCGATGCTGAAACAATGGCTATCCTAGCCGATGAGTTCGGATTTAAAGTTGAATTTGTCAGCGCTGAATTACAGGAAGCTGTCAGGGAACATGTAGATGCTGATGAGGATCTTAAACCTCGCCCCCCTATTGTTACTGTGATGGGACATGTCGACCATGGAAAAACCAAACTGCTCGACTATATAAGGAATACAAACGTCATAGCAGGTGAGGCAGGAGGAATAACACAGCATATTGGTGCCTATGGAGTAATACTTGAGGATGGCCGTCAAATCACCTTCCTCGACACCCCTGGTCATGAAGCTTTTACAGCAATGCGTGCCCGTGGTGCTCAGATTACCGATATCGCCATCATTGTGGTAGCCGCTGACGACGGCGTAATGCCTCAGACAAGGGAAGCAATAAATCACGCTTCCGCTGCAGGAGTCCCAATAATTTTTGCTATAAACAAGGTAGATAAACAATCAGCCAATCCTGAGAAAATTAAGGAGGCTCTTGCTACAATGAACTATCTGGTCGAAGACTGGGGAGGTAAATACCAGTCACAGGAAATTTCTGCGAAGAGCGGCCTGAACATTAAAACCCTTCTCGACAAAGTATTGCTTGAAGCCGAGATGCTTGATCTCAAGGCAAATCCTGATAAACCTGCCATAGGCACTGTAATTGAATCATCACTCGACAAAGGGCGCGGATTCACAGCTACGATACTTGTGAAAGCAGGAACACTGAAAATAGGAGATATCCTTCTGGCAGGAAGCTGCTACGGGCATGTCAAGGCTATGTACAATGAAAGAGGTAACAAAGTAGACATAGTAGGCCCGGCAACACCCGCTCTGATACTTGGTCTCAATGGAGCGCCTCAGGCCGGAGACAAATTCAATGTTATGGACAGTGACAGGGAAGCCAAGGATATTGCAACAAAAAGGGCCCAGCTTCAGAGGGAACAGGGCCTGCGTACCCAGAAGCATATCACCCTCGATGAAATAGGCCGAAGGATTGCCATCGGTAACTTCCAGGAACTGAACATTATTGTTAAGGGAGACGTGGACGGATCGGTTGAGGCTCTGAGCGACTCACTTATAAAACTTTCTACTGCAGAGATTCAGCTTAATATTATTCATAAGGCAGTCGGACAGATATCCGAATCTGATGTTCTGCTCGCAGCAGCATCGAATGCTATTATTGTCGGATTCCAGGTGAGGCCTTCTGTTAGTGCACGTAAGCTTGCAGAAAAAGAGGAGATAGATGTCAGACTCTACTCAATTATCTACAATGCCATTGGCGAGATTAAGTCGGCAATGGAAGGTATGTTATCGCCAGAGGTAAGGGAAGATATAGTTGCCACTCTCGAAGTACGTGAAGTATTCAAGGTAACCAAAGTGGGTTCAGTAGCAGGTTGCTATGTGAAGGAAGGAAAAATAACAAGGAACACCAGGGTAAGGATTATCCGCGATGGTATTGTTATTTATACCGGAGAACTTGGATCGCTGAAGAGGTTTAAAGATGACGTAAGAGAGGTTGTCGGTGGCTATGAATGCGGACTTAACCTTCATAATTTCAACGATATAAAGATCGGAGACATCGTCGAAGGCTACACAGAGGTAGAGGTTAAGAAGACGCTCTGAACATCTGTTTGATATATACAGGGACGCCTGAAAATATTCCTTACGGAGTTTTTCAGGCGTCCTTGTTTTGATACTTATTAAGACTCACTGCCCTACAAGAGAGCTTTGTACTTTTCAGGCGTCAGAAGTTCTTTTATCTCATCAGGATTGGAGATTGAAATTTTTACCATCCAGCCCTTCCCATAAGGATCTTTATTCACCACTTCAGGTGACTCTTCGAGATTGGTGTTCATTTCGAGAACCTCGCCACTGACTGGCATAAACATATCAGATACGGTTTTTACAGCTTCGATCGTTCCAAAGACATCTTCTTTATTCAGAGTGTCTCCCACCGTCTCAATCTCGATAAAAACTATGTCACCCAATTCACCCTGGGCAAAGTCAGTAATACCTACATAGGCAGTGTCTCCTTCAAGCCTGAGCCATTCGTGATCGTTGGTGTACAATAAATCTTCAGGAACATTCATCTTTTAACGTTTTTTGTTATGACTGGAATCTGTTTATTCATATTTATTACAATTCAAAAATAGAAATATTTCATTGAATTGATGTGACAAATTTCATATTAAGCTTTCATTTCTTTCTGTCAGTAGATCCCTTCTTAACGAGTTCTGTCTTTATAATAACAGTTTTCTTGGGAAGCTCCCTGGGGTTTTCGAGACGTTCAATAAGCAAACGGGCAGCCTCCCGGCCAACCATATAACCATGTTGCTCAACTGAGGTAAGGGTAGGATTGGTTACGTCCGACATCAATCCGCTTGTAAAACCCACAATAGCAACATCTTCAGGCACCCTGTAGCCCAGTTCCATTATGACCCGCATTGCCGCAACAGCCGTGAGGTCATTAACTGCAAAGATTCCATCAGGTTTCACGGGCCTTTTAAAAAGCTCGGGTACGATGACAGCTGCTTCTTCCATGTTATCGCAATCAATTATATCGTTTTCGTTAACCTGGAAGTTGTGTTCCCTTAATGCTCTCATATATCCGTTCTTCCTGCCTTGTCCGATAAGCAGTCTCTGAAGGCCGGAAAGGTGAAAAATATGCTTGCATCCGATCTCAATAAGATGTTTTGCGGCAACATAGCCTCCTGTTTCGTCGTCAACAATGACTCTGTCGGCATCTATCTCTTCGCAAATTCTATCGAAAAAGACCAGGGGGATTCCCTTCTCAACAATTTTTCTTAAGTGACTGAAATCATTGGTACTCTTTGAAACAGAAACCAGGATACCGTCAACCCTGCTTGAAAGAAGCGTATCAACTGCTTTAACCTCTTTCAAATATTGCTCGCTCGACTGGCAGAACATAACATGATACCCGGCATCATTTGCCCAATCCTCAATTCCGCTTATCACCGTCGAGAAGAAATAGTGTACTATTTCCGGGACAATTACTCCGATTATCCGGCTTGGGCCGCCTTTTAAACTCAGGGCAATGGGATCAGGAACATAATTCCATTTTTTAACCAGATCCCTTACTGCCTGCTTTGTGTCTTTACTGATATCAGGATGCCCATTCAATGCTTTTGAAACGGTCGAAGGTGAAATCCCCAGCTCCTTCGCTATATCTTTAATTGTAACCTGTCCCTTATTCATATTCCTGATTGAAATAGCCTGGCTTAAGAAATTTTCCTTTAAGACTACTCGCAGGAACAAAATTCCTCTTTTTTTTAGCCATTGTCAAAGAAAAGTCGAAAATAAATCCTTAAATCAGGTTAAATTTTCAAACAGATATGTTTGAAATAATAAATGCAAACAGTTTCAATAACATATATTAATCCACTGATTCAAACATCTCTTATACTATATTTATTTCTGGTTTTAGTTACATTTGTCTCTGTTTCCACTATATCCGAACATTTATGAAAAAGCTGCTTATTCTATTTGCCGGCCTATACTTACTTTCTGGTTTAACCAGTGGGCAGATGATCACTACGGATCCAGCCTTGCCTGTTCCGGGAAAAGTAATTAAAATTTACTATGATGCTACAAAGGATGCCGGTAGTATGCACAACTATACGGCTGATCTTTATGCACATACTGGTGTTACCATTGCAGGGGGAAAAGACTGGCAGAATGTAATAGGAACCTGGGCCGTAAATTCAACCCAGCCAAAGCTGACATATCTTGGAGATTCGCGTTATGAGCTTGATATAACACCCGATATAAATACTTTTTATTCTCTTTCGTCATCAACAGTTGTTGCAAAGATCTGTCTGGTTATCAGGAATTCTGATGCATCGAAGCAGACAAGTCCTGATGTTTTTATCGATGTTTTCCAACCCGGGCTGAATGGCCAATTCATCTCCCCTGCAAAAACATCAATAGTTTCAGAAATTAATAAGCAGTTTACAATCAAAGCATCTGCCTCACAGGCCGATTCAGTTTCTTTATATCTTAATGGCTCACACTTAAAATCCGGCATTTCAGTTGACCAACTTTCATACACTTACCTTCCATCACAATACGGAGAGTTCCTGTTTAAGCTCCTGGCATGGAAGAATTCAGCCTTTGTCGCCGATTCTTTCTTCTGCTATGTTCGAAAACCAATCATTTCCGAAGCGCTGCCCGATGGGCTGCAAGATGGCATCAACTATCTGTCAGATACTTCAGTTGCCCTTGTCCTTCATGCTCCCTATAAAAGCTTTGTATTTACCGAAGGCGACTTCAACGGATGGCGTGCAGGTGAAAAGGGATATATGAAGAAAACCCCTGATGGTGAGAGGTACTGGATTCAGATTAACGGGCTTATCCCCGGGAAAGAATATCGTTTCCAGTACTTTGTCGATACAACATTGTACATTGGTGATCCATATACCGCGAAGATCCTCGACCCGGCTAATGATCCCTATATTAACAGCGCCACATACCCAAACCTCATGGCATATCCAAAGGATAATGTCACGGGAATTGTATCTGTACTGCAGACTGCAAAACCTGAATATTCCTGGAAGACTACAGGATATAATTCTCCTGAAAAAACCAAGCTTTCAATTTATGAACTGCTGGTACGTGACTTTACTGCGGCACATGATTACAAGACATTGTCAGATACACTTGGTTATCTTCAGAAACTCGGGATAAATGCTATTGAATTGATGCCAATTACTGAATTTGAAGGAAACTCAAGCTGGGGTTACAATCCAATATATTACTTCGCCCCCGATAAGTATTACGGACCTGAATCAGATCTGAAGGCTTTTATCGACAATTGTCACAGCCGGGGCATTGCGGTAATAATGGATATGGTACTTAATCATAGCTCAGGGCCATCGCCAATGGTACAGCTATACCTTGACTATTATGGTACAGATCAGATTTACATGAAGATACCAAACCCCTGGTTCAATGCAAGTTCACCTAACCCCCTTTACAAATGGGGAGCCGATTTCAACCACGAAAGCCCATCTACCCAGGCATTTGTCGACAGAATTACTTCATACTGGCTCACTGAATATAAGATTGACGGATTCAGGTTCGATTTTACAAAAGGATTCACTAACACTCCCGGCGACGGAGGTGGATATGATCCAGCAAGAATTGCTATTCTTAAAAGGATGGCCGACAAGATCTGGAAGGTCAATCCTGCTGCCTATGTAATTCTTGAACATTTTGGAGCAAACAGTGAAGAGAAAGAGCTTGCAGAATATGGTATGATGCCCTGGGGAAACAATACCTATAATTATGAAGAGGCTGCTATGGGGTATACTTCCGATCTGACTGCTGTGAGTTATCTGGGTCGGGGCTGGGACACTCCCAACCTTGTAAGCTATATGGAAAGCCATGATGAAGAGAGGCTCATGTTCAAGACAATCACATATGGCGCCTCATCGGGAAGCTATGATACAAAAGAGCTCTCTACTGCTATCAGCAGGATGAAGCTCGACGCCCTCTTCTTTCTTACCGTGCCTGGACCAAAAATGATCTGGCAGTTCGGAGAACTTGGTTACGACATTTCAATCGACAACGGAGGCCGTGTTAGTGAAAAACCTGTCAAATGGGATTATTTCAGTGATATAAGCCGGCATGGTTTATATCAGTTCTACAGCTTTCTGAATGACCTCAGGAAAAGCCAGCCAGTCTTTTCAACATCCGATTTCACATTTTCCCTGGCGTCAACAGTAAAGCAACTGGTACTTTCCGGCGGAGATATGAAAGTCAATATCCTCGGAAACTTCGGAACTACTCCGACTAAGGTGGATCCTTCCTTCCCCCAGACTGGCAAGTGGTATGAGTTTTTCACTGGAGACTCAATAAATGTCACCGGGGTACACGACCTGCTCGATTTTCAGCCAGGCGAGTACAGGATGTATTCCACTAATAAGATCCCTTCACAAAAACTTATAATTGGGGTTCATGATCAGACGGCGCTAGGTAAGAATGTCGCAGTTTCAGCGTATCCCAATCCCTCTTCCGGAGAATTTACCCTTAAAATAAACTCTCCCTTCGCTGCAATTACCGAAGTACGGATTTCCGATATCACCGGCAGGCTTGTAAGACAACTCCGTTCACCATCCGATGCGCCTTCCACCCAACTTTTGCTATGGGACGGAAAAGAGACGGACGGGAGTAATGCCCCGTCCGGAATTTATATTGTCCATGTCAAATCAGGCCAGGGAATCAATTCTATCAAAGTTGTGAAACAGTAGTTCCATTTACTTTTCTTAATACTATTGCTGAAAGAGGTTCTATACTGAGCGATATTCCTTCTTTTGAACAGTTAAGTGTCCTTGAATCAAACGGTATTAATTGTGAATATTTACTTCCCTTTGCACCCGGCACCATGACGTCCTGTTTCTTATCGGACCGGTTGAAGACCGATATAATTTCTTCATTGCCAAGTTTCCTGCGATAGGCAAGCACCATTTTGGAATCATCAGCCAGGGTAAAGGTCAGATCACCTGTTGACAGAACATGGTTAGAGTTTCTGATCCGGCAGAGATTCCTGTAGAAAGATAAAAGTGCAGTGTCCTGTTTTACAGCATCAACCTGGCGTGTTTTATTCGGGTCGAAGGCAGCTTTTTCATCGTTATATACGATATCATCCCAGATTAAAGGCTTACGGCAATCGGGGTCATCAGCTCCCCACATTCCAAATTCTTCTCCATTCCAAATCTGCGGTGATCCTACAAAGGTAAATTGATGAACAAGTAAAAGCTTTTGCTCCCTGATCGTCAATTCATCAGGTTTGTTGATTTTATAGTCAGGATTATCGGAAGGTTTTGCATTGTACTTATCCATTGTCTTATTATACAATGAAGTGGAAAGCCTTGGCGAATCATGGGTCGAAGCCACATTCATCATCGCTTCCAGGCAATCTGTCCTGATACCCTTATCGATACGCTCCATCTCGCTGACAAATCCTGTAGCTGTCAATACAGGTTCGGCCTGTCCAAAAAATCCCCTTGCTATCCGGAACCATCTGTAATTCATTATTGCATCGTACTGATCGCCCTGAAGGTAAGTTGCAGGATCAAGCAGTTTATCGGGCCATTCGAGCCACCAGATCTCCCCAATAAGATAAGCATCGGGATTGACCGATCTTACTACTTTCCTGTAATCGCGCCAGAAGCCCATGGGAATCTCTCCCGCTACATCAAGTCGGAAGCCATCTACTCCGTCGGAAGGATCTCCATCGTGGTTGGGATCGAGCCAGCGCTTTGTTACACTGAAAATATGATTTCTGAGCGATTCTGAATGAAGGTTCCCTTCAAAAGGCATAACCTTATCATCGGGAGGAACTATATCTTTCTTAAATACAGGCATCCATGGATTATTACCCCCCCATCCTTCATACCTGAATTCATCCTGAGGTGTCGAAGGATCATCATAAGAAATAATATTATACCAGTCGGTAAATTCCGATTCCCTGCCATTCTTCCTGATATCATTAAGAGCCCAGAATACCCTTCCTGTATGATTCCAGGAATAATCCATAATTACTTTGATTCCCTTTTTATGGAACTCCGAGACGACTTTGAGAAACAGCTTGTCGGCGGCAGTCCATTTCCAGCTGTCAGGGTCATTATGTACCTCTTCGTTCATAATAGCAACATCGCCGGCAGGATCGGGACCAAAGTTCCTGTCGATATGAGTATAGTTTGCAGCATCATATTTATGAAGGGAGGGCGAATCATCTAGGGGATTGAAATAGATTGCTGTTACGCCAAGCGACTTTAAATAATCTATTTTGTCGAGCACTCCCTGGAGGTCACCACCATACCTTCGAGCCTGGATCTTTGAATAGAAGCCATCAGCTTTGACACTGTCGAGCCAAACTTCATGCGAATACCAGTCATGACCCCAGGGAGTAATTGCCCAGTTTGCTGGTAAGGAACCCGGATATGAACCTGCCATATCAGCCGGAGTGGGATCATTGCTTTTATCTCCATTACGGAACCTTTCTACAAAGATCTGGTACCAGATTGCATGCTTTGACCATTCAGGAACTGATGCCAGATCAGATGCCTTTTCCTTTTGAGCAGAGCCTGATAAAATAAAAGCAGAAAACAGGAACGTTAAAGAAAGCAACCTGATTATTTTCATGATAATTAGGCATTTAAAGTTTCTCATTTTACTTTAACCGGGTTGGAATTTCCTGATCATATGCATGATCACCAACATCCCATTTCATTCCCCCTTATCCCGAAACCAGAAGCCGATGAGCAAATGAGAAACTCACTGCCCATCCGGCTTTGACTTCGACCTGATTGAAGTTGAATCGTACTTAAATAGTCAGACTATAGAACTATTTAATAAAAACTCTGTATCCAAAAGGCTCAATCTGCAACGAATCGGCAAATGGCACAGTTGTTTTTGTTCCTGAGAAGTGTTCAGTGTACTCTCCTCCTATCTCTTTAAGCTCGGGCTTAACAGCCACAGCCTGTTTGCTGAGATTAAGGAAAACCAGAACCCTGTTACCCTCTTTTTCGCGATAGAAGGCGAACACTTTAGTATCTTTATTGGTATTTATCTTAACCATTGGACCGCCAAAATCACCATTCCAAAGCGCCTTGTTATGTTTTTTCATTGTGACGAGATCCCTGTAAAAGCCTGTAAGGGCGCATGAATCCCATTTAATTGTGTCGCGCACGAAGAATTTCAGCCTCTTATCAAGGCAAACCTCCTGGCCGCTGTAGATAAGCGGTACCCCCTGGCCTGTAAAGATGAGTGTTGCGAATGCCTTCTGAGAGTCGCCCATAAGCGAATCGATTGTTCCTGCCCATGTATTTTCATCATGATTTGTCAGAAACTGAAGCCTGTAAACACTGTTTGGATATGTTGCCCACTCTTTTTTATAATACCTGTCGAGTTTCTTAATGCTGTCCTTACCCTGAGCAATGCTGTTCATCAGATGATGCATTTCCCATGCATAGTTAAGGTCAAATCCTTTTTCAAGGAAGGCAGGATCTTCAATTTCTGCAAGCATCAGAACTGGCTTAATAGATGAGAGCTCTGCACGTGCCCTTTCCCAAAACTGTTTTGGTGTATTGTGAGGATGATCAACCCTGAAACCATCGGCACCAAGGTTAACCCAGAATTTGAGTGCTTCGATCATGTAATCCTGAAGTTCCTTCTTTGACCAGTCGAGCTGGATAACATCAGTCCAGTCGAATCCCAGGGGAGGTATAAAGTTCCCTTTTGCATCCTTCATGTACCATTCGGGGTGGTCAACGGCCAGTTTATTATCCCATGAGGTATGATTAGGAACCCAGTCGAGAATGACTTTCATCCCCATCTCATGAGCCTTGTTTATCAAGGCTTTGAAATCGTCGAGAGTTCCAAAGGCAGGATTAACATCTTTATAATCCCTTACTGAATAGTAACTTCCAAGTTCACCTTTTTTGTTTACAATGCCAATGGGATACATAGGCATAAACCAGAGAACATCAACGCCAAGAGACTTTAGTCTCGAAAGATGGGCAGAAAAAGCATTGAATGTGCCCTCCGGTGTGTATTGACGAACGTTTACCTCGTACAGTACTGAATTCTTTGACCATTCAGGATGAACAACTTCGGAGACAATGGGTTTTATCTCCTGTTTCTTTCCCGAAACAAGACATGCGGTCACTGAAAATGCTACTACGAGGAATAGCACCAGGATACTTAGGGGTAGTCTTTCCATATTATATAATTATTCTGTTTTATAATTAGTTATCTTATTTATACACCATCTCATGAATTCATCCTATAACAAAACGGTAAGTTCGGAATTGCCCTCAATCGTATATTCTTTTTCAGAGACTATGAATCCGAGCGGATTTACCGAATTATTACTGATCTTCAGTTCGCTGGCTGTAATCCTTACTTCGAACAGCTGATGGCGGAACCGTGCATGAAACGAATATGACTGCCATTTTTCGGGGATAAGTGGCTTGAGTTGTATTTTATCATCAATAATCCTCATTCCGCCAAAACCTTCAACAATCGCCAGCCAGGTACCTGCCATGCTGGTTATATGCAAGCCATCGGAGACTTCCTGATTATAGTCATCAAGATCGAGTCGTGCCGTACGGAGATATAGCTCGTATGCCTTTTCTATATTCCCGATCCGCGAAGCAAGAATCGAATGAATACAAGCCGAGAGAGAAGATTCATGAACTGTTATTGGCTCATAAAAGTCGAAATTTCTTTTAAGAGTCTCAGTGTCGAACTGATCTTCGAAGAAATATAGACCCTGCAGCACATCCCCCTGCTTTATATAGCATGACCTGAGTATCCTGTCCCATGACCAGTTCTGGTTCAGGGGCCTCTCCTGGGGAGGAAGAGTAGAAGCCGGCCTTATCTCTTTGTCAAGAAATCCGTCCTGTTGAAGAAAAATATTCCGTTTGGGGTCGAAAGGCATATGCATGTTTTCTGAAATATCAGCCCATCCCGGGGTTTCATCGTCAATATTCAGATTCGTCCTTCCTATAACTGCCTTAAGCTTATCTGGGTTCTCCTTCCCCAAGGAGGCAATATTTTTGAGAGTGTAAGACAATGTCCAGACGGCTAAATAATTTGTATACCAGTTATTATTGACGTTGTTTTCATATTCATTCGGCCCTGTGACACCAAGAATGACATACTTGTTAAGGTTCCCGGAGTATGTTGCCCTCTGGCTCCAGAAGCGTGAGATCCCGATTAGTAATTCGAGTCCGAAGTCGCCCATATATTCACGATCGCCGGTATGCCTGATATAATTATAAACTGCAAAAGCAATAGCTCCGTTGCGGTGAATCTCTTCAAATGTTATTTCCCACTCGTTGTGACACTCCTCACCGTTCATGGTAACCATTGGAAAAAGGGCTGCTCCGTTTTTGAATCCCAGTTTCCTGGCATTCTCTATACTCTTTTCCAGATGTTTATACCTGTAGATCAGAAGGTTCCTTCCCACATGAGGATCAGATGTTTTAAGGAAGAAAGGCAAGGCAAAAGCTTCTGTATCCCAATAAGTACTTCCTCCGTATTTTTCACCCGTAAATCCTTTGGGTCCAATATTAAGACGCTCATCTTTCCCGGTATAGGTTTGATTCAGGTGGAAGATATTGAACCTGATGGCCTGCTGGGCAGCAGCATCACCATTTATAACAACATCCGACGAAGCCCATATCCTTTCCCATTCCCCGGTATGATCACTGAAAAGCTTACTGAAGCCCTTTGATTTTGCTGACTCTAACCTTTTATAGCTTTTTTCTGCCAGCTTTCCCTTCTCCACATTAAGTGACGAAAGTACGGATGCATATTTGACAAGTACAGCTTCATTTCCCGGACTCAGATCAACAGTGAAACTATTTGATATATAATCTTGTTTATCTGTAATTTTGGGCTCGAGGGAAATTTTCTCACTGTTAAGACATAAATCATATGTCATAGCCGTTGCCACATAAAAATCAGTTTTCATAGTTCTGGTCACTATTACACCGCTCCCATTCCCTACCTCCCTGGAAACTTCCTCCCAGAATTTTTCACCGTAATTGGTATCCTCATTCCTTACATTTGAATCAACGTAAACAGTAAATCCCAGTTCTCCCCTGAAGTCGATCGATTTAACTGAATATCTGATTATTCCCAGATCAGGTTCTGCCATGCTGACGAAGCGGCGGGCATTTATTTCAACTGTTTTATTCCCATCGACAGTTAGTCTGAAACTCCTTTCAAGATAGCCCTCCTTCATATTGAGAGTTCTGGCAAATGAGATTATTGAGGCCTGTGCAAGATCGACTGGAACTCCATCGATCGACAGATCTATCCCTATCCAGTTCGGGGCATTAAGAACTTTGGCAAAATATTCAGGGTAACCGTTTTTCCACCAGCCTACCCGGGTCTTGTCGGGGTAATAAACACCTGCGATATAACTTCCCTGCATACTGTCGCCGGAGTATTTTTCTTCAAAATTAGCTCGCTGTCCCATATAACCATTCCCGATCGAAAAGATACTTTCCGATTCGCGGTTCATTTCCGGATGAAAGCCCTCCTCAACAATAAGCCACTCATCAATTTTATAAAAATAACTCATAGATTTATTTCATTTTCAATTACTTCAAGTTTTTTCAGATCTATTCCATTAAGACCGGGAACAACAAAATGGGCCCGATCGAGAACATTGGCTTCACCTATTCCGACACACATCATCCCGGCATTCAGTGCAGCACTTACACCTGCTATCGCATCTTCAAAAACAAAACATTCAGAGGGCTTAACTGAAAGCATCTCAGCTGCCTTCAGGAAGACTTCCGGATCGGGTTTTGCTTTCGATACCACGTTGCCATCGGCTACTGCATCAAAATAGCTGCTGATACCTACCCTTTCGAGTATCATTGGAGTGTTTTTACTTGCCGATCCTATTGCAGTCTTTATACCTGCAATCTTAAGTTCGTTCAGTAGATCAATGCAACCCGGCAGAATTTCATCAGGCGTCATCTTGCTGATATATTCAACATACCAGTCGTTTTTAAGAGTAGCATATTCCAGTTTAAGGCTTTCACTGATATTCCTATTCCCTATTTCGAGAATAATATCAAGTGAATCCATACGGCTGACACCTTTCAGCCTCTCATTATCCTCGTGGTTAAATTGGATATCTAGCTGGTCTGCAAGCCTTTTCCATGCCAGAAAATGGTATTTTGCAGTATCAACAATAACTCCGTCCAGATCAAAAATACAGGCTTTAGTCCTCATCCTCTGGTTTTTACTTCATCAACATCGGTTACAAACATCACAAGAGCCGCAGCAATAAACATAGAAACACCGCCTGTTACAAGAGCAAAAATGCTCTCCCCTCCGAATAGGCTCTTGACCAGAAAACCAAGTAAACTCGCAGCCATAATCTGAGGTATCACTATAAAGAAGTTGAAAATTCCCATGTAAGTACCCATTTTATTAGCAGGAAGCGATCCCGTGAGAATAGCATATGGCATTGCCAATATACTTGCCCATGCAAGACCTATTCCAAGTTCCGAGATCATCAGTAAGCGCGGATTACCTATGAAATAGAATGAAACAAGGCTTAATCCTCCTATCACCAGGCTAATGGCATGAACTGTCTTTCTGCTTGTTAACCTTGCAAGCAGTATCAGGAGGAAGGCCATAACGGCAGCAAATCCGTTATAAACAGCCATCAGAACACCTACCCAGTCAGCTCCCTTGTTGTATTCCTTCTGAACATTCAGTAATTTCTCCTTAACAACAGGATCACTCTTAAGGATGGCATCTTTTTTATCATCAGTAAAAAACTGTACTATCCTCATCGATACCACTGCTTTATCTTTCTTACCGAACTTTTTCCCGAGCGCCAACAAATCAGACTTAATATCTTCAAGATTTCCCAGGCTCTTAGCTTCCGGAAGAGCCGATGCATTTTCTATCGTCTGTTTCATTGATAAAAACTGATCATGGTCAATCTTCATGTCATATTTGGTACTGGTAACCCCGGAAGTGGTATATATCCACATTGAGAAAAGGGCAAACCATGAAAAAAACTGAACAAAAGCCAGTTGAACCATCGTTTTTGGCATCCTGAAAAGATCGTTTATTACAATAACGAGTCCATTTTCGGTCTTGCCGCTTTGAGTAACAAGGGCAGTCAGCAGCTGGATCAATCCGAAAAAAACAAGTCCGAATCCAAGGATATAAACTTCAGCCTGCATATGCAAAATATATACAAGGCCGCATGCAATAAGTCCTGCCAGAATCCAGTAAAAAGAGGATTTGAAAAATTTCCCTGCAGGGAAAAATTCACCCTCTGTGTTTTTTGAAGCGGCTGAAACGTTCTGATTCTCCTCAAATTCATCCATCTCCTCCGGAGAATATTCCTTTGTTCTTAAAATAGTCCATAATACAGCAGAAAAGAAGACAATACCTCCTATTAAGAAGGAAAGTTTTACATGCTGAGGAATAGCTCCGGCTGTTTCGGTTCCAGAGACACCAAACCAGTTGGTTAGCATGTATGGAAGTGCAGAAGCAACAACAGCCCCGGTACCAATGAAGAAGCTTTGCATTGCAAAACCCGTTGTTCTCTGTGCCGAAGGAAGCATATCGCCGACAAATGCCCTGAAAGGTTCCATCGAAACGTTAATGGATGCATCCATTATCCAGAGAGTCCCTGCAGCAATCCACAAAAGGGGTGAATGCGGGATAAAAAGAAGTGCCAGAGAAGCCAGTATTGCTCCTGTAAGGAAATAGGGACGCCTTCTGCCAAGCCTGTTCCATGTATTATCGCTCATATGCCCTATAATCGGCTGGATGATGAGGCCTGTAACAGGAGCCGCTATCCATAGTATTGGTATGTTCTCAACTCTTGCTCCAAGAGTTTCGAATATCCTGCTGACATTTGCGTTTTGCAAGGCAAAACCAAACTGGATTCCCATAAATCCGAAACTCATATTCCAGATCTGCCAAAAGGTTAGGGCGGGTTTTGATTTTTTCATTGAGAAGTTAGTTTCTAAATAAGTTACCGATCGTAGGGTTTAAACAAAAGTAGGGAAATTGGATCGAAATATTGACCAATGATCACATAAATATTTTCGGTATTATCTGGTTTACAGACAGAAAGAATAGCTTATCCTTATTTCAATCGATTTCTGATTAATGAAATTACTTCTCTTTTGTTGTTTTAAAAGCTGAACAGGCCTGATGATTGTTCTTTGGCAATGGATGCAAATACTTTTAGAGGTTTGCTAAATGGAGGTTTCCGTCAGGATAGGACTACTGAACGAGGGTAAACTTAAGACTAAAGCCGAAATTAGTGTTCGATGTCGGGAAGGTATTGGCAACAAAGGGGTTGTTAACCGTATGATCGGCAAAAATCTGAAGGTTAAAACGATCGCTGAGGATATAATCGCCTGTAGCACCAATCGTGAAAACTTTCTGTCCTACAACAGGTTGATTCACGTTTTCGATTAGTTTCCTGGCGATGGTTTTATTATCACGTATCGAGAGATCGAACCTTATGTTAAGGTCACTTTTTAAAGACTTCTGTGCCCCTCCGGTCTTAAGAATTATCTGGACATTATCGAAGCGGTAGCCTGCCCCAAAAATAAGCTCATTAACACGGGCATCAGCTATCTGGTTGCTGGTCAGATTAAGTGATACCGTTCGTGACTTTTTCCACTCAAACCTGGTAGTCAGACTGTTCTTCCAGTTCATGTCAATATTGATCAGAGGGCTGAACTGTTCATTTATAGTAACAACATCAATCTCAAACTGCTGTATATAGTTGTTCTGCAGGTCTCTTATCCTGTTTATTCCGTCGAGGTCGGACTGATAACCTAGGTTAGTAAGGAATGAACCGATCTGATAGGTACTCCGGTACTGATGTGAAAGGTTAATAGACCTGAAAAACCTCTGAACGAATTCAAATTTCGACAATCCGTCGAAGGTAATGCGCCAGTTTGGCATCATCTTCAGCGCGGAAGGGAATGTTGCCAGAGTAACACCGTATGGACTCGTTTTGGTATATGCAGCTATGAAGGCCGGAATCAAAACATCCCTCGAAGTCTCTCCATAACCACTCTTATACGGTCCTGTAACAGGGATTCCGGTGGTTGGATCAACATCAGGCTTATACGAGGGGTCGACTTTCAGTCTCTCTGCAGCCCTTCGTTCGGAAATAATTACTGTATTTCTCTTGAAAGCCTCAAATGTAGGAGAGACATAGTCGTTATTTTTAGAAATTTTCTCAAAAGCAGTACCCCACGATATTACTGAGATGGAGAAATTTCCCGACACCATGCGGTTCCGTGTGCTGTCAGGGAAATTACCGTTCCCGTCAGCTCTGTAGTATGATGTTACTGATTCAAGGTATCTCCTGTCGGCATTTACATCAATCCTAAGTCCGGGGAAGGGTTCAATAAGGCTTCTCAGCGAAAGGTCCTTCTTATTGTCATATGCTGCTGGGGTATTGAGCAATGAATCTTTTGAAAGCCAGTTATGCTTAACCGCCTGATCGAAGAAATCCTTATTACTGTAACCAAGAATGAATGGCAAGCCCGGAGCGTCAATCCCATTTGAATTGGACATCCCCAGAAATTTGGTGCCAGGTGTATAACCCGGAAGGAATTCGCCCTGCGAATTGGTCATTGTAAGGCTGACGGATCTGACACCCATCAATGCCCTTATTGCATACTCGCTTGCCACAATAAGTGGATTACGGGTCTTTTTGATCTTTCCTTCAACTGTTATGCTTGCACCGTCGACCTTTTCGGATGAAGTAAAAGTTACCCTGTTATCGTTGACGACCACCATCTTCCCCTCAACCTCTTTTCCGTCTTTGGATTTTACCTTTATGGTAACATCCTTGGTTTTAAGATTATGTATAATTGATCGGGGCGTTTTAGCCTTGAAGCTTACATTATCCTTTTTATATGTGACCGTTATTAATTCAGGCTTTTTCTTCTGAGCAGCATCAGGACGGGTGTCATTCTCAATATTTTTAAGGAACTTCGACTTACCATAAATGGTTGTAAGGCTACCCATCACCGACAGAGTCATTTCGCTGTGGTTTCGGATTGAATTCCCAAGATGTATGTTCATGCTATCGGGATAAATTGGTCCGGCCAGCCAGGTATAATCAGCACTGTATCTTGCATTTGAACTGAGCCACGACAGGAGTGGCAGCTTATTCACAGGAAGATTGTAGGTAACATTAAGGAAGTGGTTGTAATCGGTAGTCCTTCCGAAATGTTTCAGGTTATACATGACTGAATCGCGCCACTTATCATACAGATCACTATACCGGTTCTTGTCGACACCACCGAGAGGTTCGTCAATTCGTGC
>CAIPJU010000366.1 GCA_903865465.1 uncultured Bacteroidota bacterium | reverse complement strand
CGCCATCAATTTACCATTAGGGTAGTTTATCTCAAAGGTCCGTTCGCCATATTCATAGTTCATATCAGCTGTGACAATGCTGTCAGATTCATAATCTTTACGCCTGATCGATTTTTCATCATTATCAAAGAACTCTTCTGATTTCATCTGCCCGTTGGGACCATATGTGTATGACCGGCCAGCCACTTTGCCTTTTTTGTAAAAAATTATATTGCTTAACGTATCATTTTTATAGTAGTAGAGCCATTTCCCTGCCACTCCTGTACTATCATAATAGCCCTGCATTTTTAAGCGTCCGTTGATGTAATATTCCCTGTATTCACCAAGAATTAAATTACCAATGGAAGCATATTCTTTTTCGATCTGGCCGTTTGCATAAAATGTATGCTGAATATCCTTCAATGATCCATTTGAGTAATTAGATTCGGCGGTCATTATCCCGAGAGGATTATAGAATTTCCATTTTCCCTGGCGCTTATCTTTTACCAATGATCCTTCCATTAAAATTATGCCATCGGGATAGAAAGACTTAAAATAAATACTGCTGTCGGCATCTTTTGCTTTATATAACTGATTTCCTTTCTCATCGAGACATAGAATCTCCAGCAAATGATCAATCTGATAGGTGAGAATGTTCTGCTTCCTGCCATCAGGAAAGTACTCGGTACGAGCCCCTGTTAGTTTTCCATCATTGTATTCGCTCTCCTCCGAGGTAATTTTCCCGGTTCTGTCATAGGTTATTACTTTTCCTGAGAGCTGACCTTTCTTGTTATACTCAAGTTCTTTACTTTTTTGATTATTAGGATAATATTCAATGCATTTACCAACCAGGGTATCATTTTTGAAGTTTTTTTCAGCTTCTCTGCTCGAATTGGAATACCATGATTTATAAATTCCATTGGCCATATCATTATGATAGAGGCAGCTCTGTTTTTCATTCCCGTTCAGCCATGTTTCTGTATTTTCACCCTCCAGATTACCGTTTTTATAAGTATAGATACGTTTAAATCCCTCATTATAATTATTATATACTCCGGGGCCATTGGCAGAATCTGCAGAATAACTGTTTTTACTGCTAATTAATCCGGAATGTGTATAAATTTCAAAAAATCCTTCCTTCCTGCCTGATTTGGTAATGTAGCTTTTTTCAAGGTTACCATTTAAATAGAATACCTTATTAGTCCCCTCCAATTTGTCATTTACAAAATTCACCCGATTTTTCACATTGCCGTTCGACCAATAATCGACACATTCCCCCTCAGCCTTATCATTAATATATCCCAGTTTTTCGCTTATATATCCATCATCCCCAATAATAAGCCATTTGCCGTTTTTAACATTTCCGCTCTTACCGGATAACTCTCCAATCGAGACTAAATTCCCCTTTTCATCATAATGCCGTGTTTGTTTTGTATTCTTCTCATCCTGATATGAAAAGCCATATAATCTTCCCTGATTTATATAGGATTGCGCCCACTTGATAAAGGTGTCTAATTTGTCCTTGTTTTTCTCAGACCATTTAGCTACATTCTCATTCTTAATGTTTTTCAGGATATAGTTAAGATATGTTTCGAACCCGGTCTTTTGATATATGTCGACAAATATTCTTGCATAAAACCTGTTATAAATTGAGGTATCGGAAGCTTCGAATGTAAGCCTTTTCAATAACATGAGCGATTGACGGCCAGCAGTATAATTATATTCATAACCATAATCAAACTCTTTACTAAATGCAAGTTCTGATTGCAGTAAATCCTTTATCTCATCCCATTTACCGGAGTTTGCACCCTTAGGATATGGATATAAGTATTCCTGGATTTTAAGTTTTGATTTTTGAGATATTGCTTCTTCATAGGCTGACAGATTATTGACAGAGGGATTTAGCAGCAATGCCATGTTAAATGCAAGATAAGACTGTGCAGTACGCCCCATTATATAATTTGCTTTTGCCAGGCCTAAATGAGTTCTTGTATGATAAGGATTAACCAGTAAACTTCTTTCGAGTATAGCTTCGGCCTGGAGTGGCTTATCGGTATTTAAGTAGCAGATAGCCAAATTATAAAGGATGCCTTGATTATAGGGCCATCTCTTCAGGGCAGCGGTAAGGACATCTATACCCTCACTGGCTTTTCCCATATCATCAAGAATAGTTCCGATTAAACTATATACAAATGCTCTGTCGTAATTAAGGGAAAGAGCTTCTTTACATTTTGACAGAGCCTGTTCATATTTATCGGCATAGTAATATGTCAGTCCAAGTTCATAACATGCAATTTCATAATTTGGATCGCACTTGCTGACCTTCTGATAGCTTTTGACAGCATTATCATATTCTCCCTTATCATGGAAACCAATGCCTTCATTTATAAACTGATCGGAAGAAATATATATGTTTTCCTGACCATAGATCCGAAAGGTAATAAGATTTAAAAATATGAACAGCGATGCAATAATTCCTTTTTTCATTCCCGTACATTATCAGATTTGAGTAGACCAATGAAAAATACCCATTAAACGAATCAAAAACAAAATAAAGAGGAACAGATTTTCAGAATATTTACATGAGAGTAGGTTTGTCTTTAATATTCTGATACTTACCAGTAGGGTAAGAGAAAAATCTTTATCTTTCTTGTTTAAGCGATGAGGATTCAGATTAAATTATTACTGTCAGGAACCGTCAATAGTTTTACATTGTCATCTAGTCGGCTTTTTGTTAATGATCTTCCCTCATGCACTGAGGAGCAAAAACCTGTTTTTGTACCCTTTTTAATTCCTTACCCAGGTATCATTCAGATCTTCAGAAATAAACTTCGGAGATTATCTTTTCGGAAGGAACACCCTTGTCTGTGAGTATGTGATAAACTTCATAGATCATGTTACCATTGCCACATAGGTAAAACAACATATCATTTGTTACCCTGAATTTTGTAAGGAAGCCGGTAACTCTTCCCCTCTGGTTTTTAATCTTCTCCTTTGAAGTGCAAAGGATATACCTCTCCGGACCATACTCATCATGTTCATACGCTTCGCTGATAAATCTGATTCCATGCAGAAGAGTGTAGTTGAGACCGGGGTAGGAGCGGACCATGCTGTGAAAGGGTGAGATACCTGTCCCCGTGGCAATAAAAATATGTTTTTGCGTCTGCAGGTCGTAGGGTTCAATCCCAAAGGAACCAAAAGGACCGTTAACCTGTAACAGATCTCCCCGCTTGCACTGTTTTAGTTTTCCTGATATGTTACCCTCTTTAACCTCTTTAACAAGAATTTCAAGATAATCATCGTTCTCGCCACTGTATATCGAATACTCACGCTGGTCAATTTCCCCCTTCAAACCAGCAATTATATGCTGCCCTGCCCTGAATTGCATATCGTTACGGGTAAGTCGCAGGATGAATGCGGTTTCTGTTAGAAAGCGGACCTGCATTACAATATGGTCGTTGGCAGAAACCACAGCCTTATCTATATTCTCCATTGACGCAATGAATCTTATCAGTTAAAATGAGAACTATTAGAACAACAATACAACCTTATTGTTTTATAAATCAGTCCATCCCGGAATTTTTAAAGTGGATCTTCAGAATCGTAAGGTATTTTAGTAAGGCCTCCGGATGTATAAGCAGTAAAAAGCTGCTGACTCCTCAAATATCAGGTTGATTCAGATAATCTTGCTGATTATTAAAAACTCAGATTAGATCACCAGGCAGGCTTAATGTCCGAAATAATGCCATCCTCCCTTGTGGCCTGTATGAGTGAACCTGCCTCCACCTGTACACAAAAAAATGACAGGGATTCATTTTCATCAGCCTTGAGTGATCTGACACAAGCAGGCGAAACCCTGACTGTACTTCCTTCACTGACAGGAATTATTGTTCCATCGAGCCAGAACAAGCCTTTCCCCGAAGTGAAGAGGTAGATCTCCTCGTTCCTTTTATGGGCGTGAGCAAAGGGGCTTGCCTTTCCAGCAGGAATACGGTTGGCTGAAATCTCAGCCCCTGTAAGCGACAAAGTATCTCTCAATACAACACGTGTTATGCTGTCCCAGGGACCATTTTCCGCTACATTGTAATTCTTTTGATTTTCCATTTCGAATCATTTTCTGGTTATTAATATTTTTATTCTGCCTGGATATTGTACAGATTTACAAGGATTCTGAATTTCCGGCATGCATATTTCTTACGAAACAGTTGCTGAAGGTATTTTGTTTTCAGGAAGTGAAGGCACTAAGCTGTATTCAGATGAACCAGAACTGCTGAAATATGCTCTGAATCAGCTCTGAAATGCTTTTCTTTCCTCCCCTTTTTGGTCTAAAATTTGTCAATAACAATGAACTCTTCGAGTCTCTTTTTTTCAGGGGTAACCGGCCATTCAACCGGCACACCCAGGGGAGTGATACAGACTCTGGTATATCTCTCCGGAATCTGAAGCACCTCAGTCGTAACTGATTCAGGGATAGCATCAGTAATAAATACTGTGCCATATCCCAGGGCCCTGGCTGCAAGCAGCAGGTAGCCAGCGGCCAAAGGCCCGTCCCAATGGTTATAATCAGCATATAACGAGTTATTGTCGGTTAAAACAACAATAAAAACAGGAGCTGAAAAATAACCATCAGAATATGTTTTCCTCAGTTTCTCCGCGTACTGTTCTTTGGTTTGACTGGCTGTAGCAGGGTTATATCTGACCATTGCAGATGCAACACAGGCTTCCATCATTTTGTTAATGACCATCCTGTCGCGGATAACCAGGAATTTCCAGGGTTGCTGATTACCCGAAGTGGGAGCCATGCGTGCAGCATCAATGATCTTCACAATATCACTCTTCGGTATGCTGTCATTCCTGAACTTCCGCACCGAACGGCGTTTCTGAAATACATCCCAGATAATGGGTTCCGGTTTTCCAACTACTTCTTTAACCGGAATAGGTTTATCGCTTGGCATTGAGGATATTGATTTGACCATTTGAGCTTTAGACAAGCTTCCGATCAACAAAAAACTGATTATTAAGAATCCGGCTTTTTTCATTTTGCGCGATTTGATTTATTTAACAAAAAAGATATATTCGTCTCATAATGTCTGGTTTTGAAACTCAGAACGAATATACGATGTAGTCCCCTGATTATGCATGCTCAATTCACTGTTTATTCGTCAGATTTTATGAATAACATATTTTGAAGACAGATGATATTCTCTTTTTGATAAGGAGCGTCTCTTTGAACATTGAAAAATATCAAAATGAAAGAGCTTGACTTAAAATTCCCCACCTGCCCATTCAGATGAGTATTGGGACGATTTGCCTACAAATGGCCGTTACTGATATTATGTAATCTCCCGGCAAAAGAGAAGATGAGTTATACTGAGTTGAAAATGACTTAAGCGATATTTCACAGAAAATGCTTATTACTACTTTGAAGCAGCTTGAACATGATAAACTGTTTTGGAATACCTTTTATTTTTGTTGTTATTACACTATATTGGACATCTAAAATAGAGTCATGATAAACCGGAGAAAATTTGTCACAGGAATATCACTGGCTACTGCAGCCGCAGTAGCGCTGCCAAAATCCCTTTATTCATCATTGTATACTAAAGCCGATGAATATGTGACAGCAGAAATAGTTCACGGAAAAATCCGTGGTATCAGAAACGAAGGTGTTAGCATATTCAGGGGTATTCCTTACGGAGGGAAAATTTCTGGTAAAAGACGTTTTCTTCGTCCTGCTCCCCTTGAACCGTGGTCGGGTGTTCGCGATGCGCTTCAACTGGGGAATCCTGCCATTCAGCCTCCAAACCAGACCTATGGCATTAATGAACCAAAACCGGCTGAGGATTGCCTCTTCCTGAATGTCTGGACCCCTGCAAACGATAATAAAAAACGGCCCGTTATGTTCTATAATCATGGCGGCGGGTTTAGTACAGGGTCGGGAGGGTCAACAGGACAGGATGGTTCAAACCTCGCACGTTTCTTTGATGTTGTTGTCGTTGAGACTAATCACAGGCTTGGAATCATGGGCTACCTCTATCTTGATGAGATTGCCGGAGCTGATTATGCCGGATCGGGTGTAATGGGCATGCTCGATATAGTTGCGGGACTCGAGTGGGTTAATAAAAATATTTCATCATTCGGAGGTGATCCTTCGAATGTTATGATATTTGGCGAATCGGGAGGGGGGGCTAAGACATCATGTCTTTATGCCATGCCCTCAGCAGCTCCCTTTTTCAATAAGGCATCAATTGAGAGTGGTCCCGGTGTTCGTATGACTCCCCGTGAAACAGCATCAAGGACCACTGCAATGGTTTTGAAAGAATTGAACATCGATCCAAAAAACTGGAAAAAGCTTCTGGATGTTCCCGTTGCTGATTTTCTTGACCTGCAGCTTAGACTTCCTTCACTCGCGCCAAAGGTGTCAGATACAAATAAGAAAAGAGGAATCATGGAATCCTCGCCCGGAGGTTTTTCTCCCATAGTTGATGGAGGAGCTCTGCCAAATCACCCTTTTGACCCGGCAGCGCCAGGTATATCTTCATCAAAACCTCTTATGGTGGGATGGAACGAAGATGAATATACATTTTTTGAAATGATCTCGCAGGATAAGAGTGTTTTTAAGATTGATTTTAACGGTCTTCCGGGAAAGTTGCAGCCACATTTTGGAGAAGATAGCGCTAAGATAATTGAGACCTACAGGAAAACCCGTCCCAAAGCATCAGCCGTAGATATATTCATTGCTATAGAATCTATTAACATGATGGGACTTGGGTCAATCGATATTGCTGAAAAGAAGACAAGGCAAAACGGAGCACCAGCCTATTTGTATAATTTCGGATATAAATCGGAAGTCCTTATTCCCGGTACCGATTATCCTCTCGGCACGCCACATGCCATGGATATATCTTTCAAGTTCAATAATGAAGTGCCACCCAAAGACGGTACCAATGGAAATAGTTATTTTGGTGGTAAAAAGCCGGCAAGGTTTGTTGCTTCGCATAATATGGCTGAACTATGGACCACTTTTGCCCGGACAGGCAAACCGGCAGCAAAAGGAGCTCCCGAGTGGAAGGCCTATGATTTTAAGGATCGTCCGACAATGCGTATTGATACCAAATGCGCGATTATTAATGACAGGTACGCCGAAGAATTGAAAATGTGGAGAGAGACAGGAAGGTTAGGTTGACAAATTCAACAAATCAGTGACTTCGTAAATTAAAATATTGAATGGTATCATCCAACAAAGCAGCCATTGATTTGGCTATCAACTTAAAAGGAATCCGTTTACCTGCAGAATGGGAACCCCAGGCATTTGTTCAGTTTACTTTTCCTCATAAAAACAGCGACTGGGCTTATATGTATGATAAAGTAGTCAGTTGTTTTGTTGAAATTATACAAACCACCGCCTGGTTTGAACCTGTTTTGGTCGCTTGTCATTCCATCCAAGAGGTGTCAGCTTTATTTACTGAAAAGACTTTATTCCCAATTACTTTTGCCGAAACAGAGTCGAATGATACCTGGGCACGCGACCACGGTGCTATTACTGTTCTCCGGGATCGGGAACCGGTTCTATACGATTTTACCTTTAACGGATGGGGCCGGAAATTTGAAGCTTCCCTCGACAATCAGATTACCGGGAATCTTTTTCAAAAAGTACTTTCATCAAACAGACTGAAAGCCTTTGATTTTGTCCTTGAAGGTGGATCAATAGAATCTGACGGGAAAGGAACTTTGCTTACAACTTCGGAATGCCTCCTCTCACCTGCAAGAAATCCGCAGATGAATAAGGATCAGATTGACAATTTTCTGAAAGATGTTTTCGGACTGAAGAAGATTCTCTGGCTCGATCATGGCTACCTTTCGGGCGATGATACTGATTCGCATATAGATACCCTTGCACGTCTTTGTTCCCCGACGAAAATAGCTTATGTAAAATGTGATTCCCCATCTGATGAACATTACGAAGTTTTGAAGGATATGGAAAAGCAGTTGATGACGTTCACAAATGCCAATAATGAGAACTATGAACTCATTGCCTTGCCCTGGCCGGAGAACTGTTTTGACTCAGAGGGTAACAGGCTCCCTGCAACCTATGCCAACTTCCTGATGGTTAACGATGGCGTTCTGGTCCCCACCTATGATGTTCCTCAGGATGAAGAGGCCTTAATGACAATTCAGAGGATATTTCCCGAAAGAAAGGTTTTTGGTATTAACTGCAGACCCTTAATAGATCAGCACGGATCCCTTCACTGTATAACCATGCAATATCATGAGAAGGTTTTGTTAAATAATAAGTAATTTTGGCATCTGGCTCTCATTGTTGAAATAAATCAGCTGGTTATGAATAAACTCAAGATAGGTATCGTACAGCAGAGATGTACCCCCGACAGGAAGGATAATATTGAAAAGAGCATTGGTTTTATCCGGAAATGTGCAGGGGAGGGGGCAAAACTGGTAATTCTTCAGGAGCTTCACTCTGATATCTATTTTTGCCAGGCAGAGGATATAAAAATGTTCGATCTGGCAGAGAGTTTTCCCGGACCAGTCTATAATCAGTTTTCATCTGTTGCCCGCGAACTTGGAATAGTCCTGGTTACTTCATTGTTTGAGAAGAGAGCTGCCGGCATTTACCACAATACAGCAGTTGTTTTCGAGAAAGATGGCAAAGAGGCAGGAAGGTATAGGAAGATGCACATTCCTGAGGACCCTGCTTATTATGAAAAATTCTATTTCACTCAGGGTGACCTGGGATTTACACCTGTTTCAACGTCTCTTGGAAAACTGGGTGTTCTGATATGCTGGGATCAGTGGTTCCCCGAGTCAGCCAGGCTGATGGCCATGGCAGGAGCAGAGCTTCTGATTTACCCGACTTCAATTGGATACGAAAGCACCGATGCTGAAGATGAAAAGGAGAGACAGCATAATTCATGGATGCTCTCATTAAGGGGCCATGCCGTTGCAAATGGATTGCCTGTTATAGCAGTCAACCGTGTTGGGCATGAAGAAGACTGGACTGGTGTAACAAATGGACAGGATTTCTGGGGAACCAGTTTTGTTACAGGGCCGCAAGGTGAGATTATCTGGGAAGCAGGTCAGAAGGAAGAACTGTATAAAGTTGTGGAGATTGACATGGCCCGAACTGAAGCTGTCCGACGGATATGGCCATTTTTCAGGGACCGCCGGATTGACGCCTATGATGACCTCACCAAAAGGTATCTTGATTGATTTTTTTCAGAAGCAATTACGTGTAATTCGCTATATTCATTGATTTTTAATACACAGTTATCAGTCCCGGATGTGAGCCGGTTATGCTTCTTCCTCCATCAGCTGTGACAACGAAGGTGTTTTCAATGCCTACCATGCCGGTTTCGGAAATTCCCTTTTTGGGCTCAACAGCAAATACCATGTTCTCACTTATCTGCTCATCAAAACCCTTTGCAATAACGGGCGCTTCATCAATTGTCAGACCGATTCCATGTCCGATAAACTTTACCCTTCGATTCCTGAAACCCATAAAATTCTCTATAAAGTCAGGATTCAATGATGAAATTATCTCATTATAAATTACTGAAGGTATTGCTCCCGGCCGAAGCATGGCTGCCACCCTATCCTGAATCTCCCGGCACTGATGATGTATCTCAATGGCTGATTCGGGAAGAGAGTGTCCGAACATATAGGTCATTGTTTTGTCAGTATGATATCCTTCATAGCCGCAGCCGGTATCTATGTAGACGAGATCTCCCTTCCGCAGCTTTCGGTCACGATTACCGTTTATTGGTACGGCTGGACACATCCCGTAATTTCCGTTGGGGCTCTGCATGGCAGTGGGATAGATGGAACTCTCTCCAAATGCCACATGACCCAGAATGGATTCGGTGCCGAACATTCCCCATCGTACAACACCATGATGACCTTCATGAACCATCGTTGAATAGAGATCGCAAAACAGTTCCATTTCACTCATTCCTTCCTTGAGCAATCCAGGGACCAGGTCTTCAAAAACATGCTGATGAATCTTTCCCGACTGAATCATTAATTCCAGTTCGTAACTACTCTTTATGGCTCTTACTTTTCCGATCTGGATGTCGGCAGATTCTGTTTTTTCAAAAGGAAAATATTTAAGAAAACGCTGCAACATGGCTACAGGAATAATCTCTTTTTCAAGATGTAGAGTGCCTCTGACATTTTTCATCACGGCAGCAGGCTCCCGATAGGTCGACATCGGCTTTATCAGCGGGAAAAAAGACTCTTCAACAGCCCTTTCATAACTCCGGCGAACCCAGAAGAGGGCTTCATCATCGCGGGGAATGAACAGAACTCCGTCCTGCATCGTTCCGGTAAAATAATATTGATTTATCTTGCTGAAGATAGCGGTTATAGTCCATCCCTTGCAATCCTGGTTCATTTGTTCCCTGAACCTCATGAGTCGGAAGGTGAGTTCGCTCAAGGGCACCTTTTTCTGCATACTGTTTCTTTATAATTTTGCAAAGGAAATAAAAAATGGAGTTTCTAAGTTCATGGCAGGGTCTTTTTCTGAATAAGATGCTTGTAATTCTTAATACTCTGTCATTGTATATCAGGGCTTTCTGCACCACGACGGATGCTTGTCTGCCTTTTCGCTAT
>CAIPJU010000365.1 GCA_903865465.1 uncultured Bacteroidota bacterium | reverse complement strand
TATAGTTGGTCCCTTCATCTTCATAAAGAGTGAAACCGTTACTCTTTCCTGCAAAAACATAGAGAGTCACAGGATCACTCTTTTTTTCAGATGCATATTGAATATCAGGTCCTTCGGGCAGGATAGCCCCTTCACGTACAAAGAGGGGAATTCGCTCATAGGGTGCATCAATTATAACTTTCTGCCCTCCTTTTATGAATTTTCCGGTATAGAAATCGTACCAGTTCGATGATGCAGGGAAATAAACATCCCTTTGCCTTGCTTTGTATTTGTATACCGGGGCTGCCATCAATGAGGGGCCATACATGTACTGGTCACCAATGTTTTTCACATCAGGATCGCTGTTGAAATCCATCACAAGGGCTCTCATTATAGTGTAATCATCGAAATGAGTCATGGCAGCAAGTGAATAGATATATGGCATCAGGCGGTACCTGAGTTTATCGTAGTAAACCATGCTCTTATAGGCGGGATGGTTCTCTGGTGAGATGTTGTAAATTTCACGATAGGGATATTGACCATGGCTCCGGAATAAAGGACAGAGCGATCCGAACTGATACCAGCGTGCATTTAGTTCGCGCCATTCTTCAAGATCTTCCGAACCCTCCTTTGCTCTTGCATACCTGTTTTCAACACAAAAACCTCCTATATCCATTGTCCAGTATGGGATACCAGAAATACAGAAATTAAGTCCGGCCGAGACCTGAGCCTTCATATCCTCCCAGCGGGTTCCGATGTCGCCACTCCAGGTAGCTGTAGAGTATCGCTGCAAACCCGAAAATCCTGAGCGGGTAAGAAGAAAGACTCTTTTGTTGGGGTCAGTACCTCTTTGTCCATCGTATATTGCCTCTGCATTCATGAGGGCATAAGCATTGAAATATTTCGTTGAAGGTCCAAGGGCTGTGGGAGTTGAGAGTAATTTACGGTACCTGGTGCTTGAATTTGAAAGTATGTCAGGTTCCGAAGCATCCATCCACCAGGCATCAAATCCTTTAGAATAGATATGTTCACGCATCTGATTCCAGAAAAGCTTACGGGCATCAGGATTGTAGGCATCATAAAATGATCCTATGTAACCCTTTCCTATCCAATCCCTTACACTGTCTTTTACCGCCTGACGGTACATCCATCCCTTCCTGTCGAATTCCTTGTAATGTTCTGTGGTATAATAAAACTTAGGCCAGACAGAAATCATAATTCTGCCATTGAGCTTATGCACAGAATCGACCATTGCAGCCGGATCGGGAAAAAACTTAGGATCAAACTCATGAGATCCCCATGCATTTACAGGCCAGTACGACCAGTCAAGGACTATATTGTCGAGCGGAATGTTTCTTTTACGATACTCTTTGACAACGCTCAAAAGTTCATATTGCGACTTATATCTCTCGCGGCTTTGCCAGTAGCCCATTGCCCATTTTGGCATTATCTGAGCTTTTCCAGTAAGCTGCCTGTAACCGCTGATTACATTATCAATGCTGCTTCCATGTACAAAATAATAATCTACCTGGTCGCCCATTTCTGAGAATAGAGACAGTTTGCCCTGATCGGTGGGGGAAACCGGACTTAGCGCCTTCAGACCAAGGTATGAAGTTCCTCCATCGGGCTTCCATTCAATCCTTAAGGTGTAGTCTTTACCTTTTTCGAGATTCCTTGCGAATTTGTAGGTATTTGGATTCCATGCTGTTCTCCAGCGTTCCTGAACTACTGGTTCTCCATCGAGAAATACCTTTACATAACCGGCATAATACAGCCTGAAGTGGAACAGCCCGCTTTCGTTTGGCTCAATCTTTCCGTTCCATACCACCAGGGACTTGTCGAGTGGGACATTCTTAGGAAGTTTTCCTATGGTTTCGAGGTTTTCATAATCGATTGTTGATTCTGTTCTGCTGGTAAAAACAACCGAACTATCTGAAAGTTTGTAATAAGTAGCTGTCAGGCCGCCTTCGTTGCCATTGCTGTCATATAATTTGAAAATATCAAGATCAGAATAATCGCGTGGATCGCCGAAACGAGTCAGTGAATAGTTATCCCACAAAATGCCATAATTCCTGTCTGAAACGACAAAAGGGACTGAGACCTTTGTATTGTATTGATACAGAGTTTCATTTCGCCCCTTATAATTAAATTCATCCGACTGATGCTGTCCCAGGCCAAAATATCCCTCATCATCATTCGATTCAAATATCTGTCGCATTGAGTAGCCCTTTGTTCCCTCAACTTCTAAAGGAGAAAAGGTTCTTCCACCTGATTCTGCTTCTTTCAGGATAGGCTTGTTACTTTTATCAAGAAAAACTATCTGACCCGTTGTAAGTGAGACTTCAGCTTTAATGGCATCGGATGAGAGTATTAGTTTGTCATTGGAGGAGGAAACATTGAATGGAATCTTTTTTTGAGGCTGATCGATGACAGAAAGGCTTTTACTGGATGAAAACTTATCCGAGGGAGTTGCCGTGACAT
>CAIPJU010000364.1 GCA_903865465.1 uncultured Bacteroidota bacterium | reverse complement strand
TTCATTTGAGCTGTTTGTAAAACAAAGTGTGGTGAAGAATCTTTTTATGTTAATGTCTTTTCCCCAGACTAAAATGGTTTGTTGTTTAAATATTTTGTATTTTAGCGGTAATCTCCAAGTGCGGGTCAAACTACGACATTGACTTTAATAGTTTAGTAACCAACTATGTTGCATGAACCATGAAAAATCTCTACCTAATTGATTCCTTTTCATCATTTTTCAGGAATGTCATAACAAGCAGCCTTTTGGTCGGGTCACTAACATTCCCTGCCAGGGGAATACCGGAAACCGGCAAACAGGCGGGCAGACCCTTTATCCGGAATTATACCATCAAGGAATACCGTGCCCAGCAGCAGAACTGGGCTATTGCAAAGGACCCGCAGGGAATGATGATCTTTGCGAATACCGGGGGAATGCTGTTTTTCGACAGTCATACCTGGGAACTGATAAAACAGCCATTCGCGAGGGCTATGGAAGCGGACAGTACAGGAAGGATTTACATTGGAATGGAAAATAACCTGGGTTATCTTGAGGCCGACCAAAGCGGAAGCTACAAGTTTCATTCCCTGAAACCACTGCTTCCTGAAAAATGCAAGGATATAACACCGATCTATTCCATGGGTATCCTGCACAATAAGATTATTTTCCAGACATTCGAACACCTGTTCATCTACAGTGATGGGCAATTCAAAGTTATTCCATCCGATAGCGGGTTTCAAAGGGCCTTTAAAGTAAGGGACCAATTATATGTCCGCGAAAACAATAAGGGTCTTTTTTATCTTGACCACGACAGTTTAAGATGGGTGGAAGGGAGTGAAAAGTTTGCCAATGAACGAATCTACAACATGCTTCCCTACGGCAAAGATGAAATACTGATCATCACAAGGAGAAAAGGTGCGGTCATCTACTCACCGGGTACCCAAACCAAATACTATACTCCGGATGGATTCGCTGCATTAAACAGGTTCCTGTCTGATAACTGGCCTTATTGCAGTGTTAAACTTCCCGACGGCAATTATGCTGTTGGTACCGTTACAGCAGGAATTGTTGTTTTTTCAGCAGATGGCGCGATCAGAAACTTTTACAACAAGAAAACGGGTCTTAACGATAATACCGTTTACAATCTATTTTGCGATGAAAACAAGAACCTTTGGGCTGCCCTGGACAATGGCATCAGCCGGATTGAATATGAACTTCCTTTTGTCTATTATACCGAACAGGAAGGATTGATGGGAACTGTCCTGTTTGTGAAAAACCTCAATCGACAGTTGTACATCGGAACCGGTCAATACCTTCACCTGATGAAACCGGACGGTTCTTTTGAAATTGTACCAGGAATCGATGGACAGAGCTTTGATATGGTTGAAGCCAACCACATCCTTTTACTGGCTCATAATCCCGGAATATATGAAGTCAAGGGGAACCGGGCCACTTTACTTCCGAAATCAGCCAGCATTACGGCCACCACCTTTATAACATTGAAAAAACATCCTGACTGCCTTTTGGTCGGAGTTCAGAACGGGTTCTGTCTACTCCGGTACAATGGTAGATCATGGGAGTTGAAAAACCTTGTGAAAGGATTTAACTTTCCCGTATACACGGCTATGGAGGACCGCTCAGGTAATTTCTGGTCTTCCTCATTAAGTACCCTTTATAAAATCAGGTTTAACGAAGCGATGGACAGTGTGGTGTCATGGCAGGAATACGGAAAAGGAAAGGGATTGCCCAATGAGAACGGATTCCCGTATAGACTGAATTCCGGAGAAGTAGTCATCAGTACGGAAGAAGGACTATTCAGGTCTATTCAAAAAACAGATAGTTTTGAAAGGCATCCTGATTTTCCGATGATCAGAGGGAAAATGAGTTGCTTTATACAACAACCTGACGGAGATATCTGGTTTGAGGAGTCGACAGATAATTTTACCTACTCCAAAGGAGTGCTTAGCTATATAAGTGGAAAATATAAGGCTTTTACAACACCTTTTTTAAAATTCAACGATGCCAGCTGTAATGAAAGTCCACCTAACATCTGTATCTTACCTGGCGGAACGGTATTTTTCGGAACCAGCATGGGGTTATTGAAATATTTGCCCCAAATGGAGCAGACTTCAAACCATTCTTTTGTCACCCGGATACGTAAGGTAATTGCAAAAGACTCTCTGGTTTACG
>CAIPJU010000363.1 GCA_903865465.1 uncultured Bacteroidota bacterium | reverse complement strand
CTCCCCGAAGCGAAGCTTTGAATATGGAAAATTATAGATTCAGTTGGTGGCAATTTGCTGAAAAGGATTACAAATCCTTGGTCGGCGGGGCGCGGATCACAGATCCGCACCAGCACCCTGTCACAAAAAAAAGCCTCCCCGAAGGAAGGCTTTAAATATAGAAAACTATAGATTATATTGGATCATATCTTATAATAGTTTTTCAAATTCAGATGGATTAATAATTCTGGTACCTTGATATTCCACAATTTCCAGCAAATCCTTATCCCCGGTAACTAAATAATCAGCAGAACTAATTGAACAAAGCCCAAGTAAAAAATTGTCCTTGGAATCCCTGCAGACTTCCGGAATTTCAGGAATTTCAAACATTAGTCCAATTGCTGAAATCAAATTCAAAAAATCCAATACATCGTTCTTTTTAAAATACTTTTTAAACTTAGGTCGGCCAGTTACAAGTTTTAATTCCGTGATTAACTGTTCCGTAAGTACCAATTTTACCGATGAATCGGCCAATTTCCCCTTTAGTCGTTGTAAACGTTTACCTATCAGGAAGCTAATCATCACGTTTGTGTCGATGACTATTCTATTTACCATGTGATTTCATGTAAAGACGTTCACGCACGAAATTTGATTCGTTAACGATTTCATCCTCAGATAAATCATTTGTTTTAAACGATTTTAGAAGTCTGGACAAAGTTGTATTTACAGTCTCTTTCTCCAATTCCTTTGAAAGCCTGATTTTCTCATGAACTGGCAGTTGCCTGACAATCTGTACTATTTGATTGAAATTCAACCGAACTTGATAATTTAAGGTTTTCATGCGTATAATAGTTATTTTCAAACTGTCGCTTGGAATACCCATCTATTCTTTTTTCGAGCGACCCAACATTTAGGGATGGGTATTTCATTTGTTCATTGTGTTAATATCACAAAATCTTGAGAGTACCTTCACAATAAAATATCATTAGGAGTCTATTGGTACTCCATGGGTTCATCTCAAATTTTTATCAAATATAGTAAATTTTGCAAAAAATATCCACAGTCTGTTTGGGTTCAAAAAAGACGTTGCATGCAACGTCTCTACCCCGCGCCCCCAGCCACAAAAAAAAAGCCCCCCCCGTAGCGAAGCTTTAAATATAGAAAACTATTGATTCAGATAAATCAAATATCATCACAAACAACCAACTGATATCCCTGGAAAACGGGGGCGAACTGGTCTAAATATTTAGAATCCTATTTCCTTAATAATTTGTTTAATTTCAGAATCAGGGATGTTTTCCTTTTCGCTTTTATCAAAAAGAGTAACCAAAAATATAATTCTGTCGGTTATTTTTAAAATAACAGAATAGGTTATTACTCTAACCCCACCACTCTTACCTTTATTTTTAGATTTTACGGCTACTCTTACCTTTCGGATATTTCCTCCTAAATCGATCCCGATATTCGTGTTTTCGAGTAATTCTTTTTAGAAGATTTCCAAGTCATTCGGCAACGAACTGTATTTTTTCCTTAATCGTTTAAACTCCTTGTCAAAAGTAGGTGTGGTAATTATTTCAAACTTCATCCAGTAGTTGTCTAAGCGATTTACCCTTTTTCTTTCCGGCAACAATTTCCTTTACATCGTTGAGACCAGCTTCAATACTCTTATGAGTCCGGTTATCATTGGATTTGACAACCTCCACACTTTCAACGATGTTTAGGTTTTTCAATAATTGCTTTAAAAATGGTATTGATTCTTTATTTTTTGGTCTAACAACAAGAGTATCCATGAAAATAAGTTTTTACAAATATAGGAAAAAGGATTAATAACTTCACTTCTACCTTGCCAACCACAGAGTTAAAGGCATCAATTCAGAGATGCCCTTTAAAGTTTCTCGCCTTTAGGGATTGCCAGCGCTTCTGGGGCCGACCCAGAGGTTTCGTGATGACGCCAGCTCTATTTATATTCGCAACCCGCCGCACCCGACCTCCCCCGCAGCGCAAGCCCCCCGTTCGGGGGGGGGGCAAATCCTGCCGGTCTCTACTTCCCCCCGGCCACAAAAAAAAGCCTCCCTGAAGCGAAGCTTTAAATATAGAAAACTATAGAAAATCTATTGCGTTTGATCAAGCCACCAATCCGGCATCTATTTTAAGTTCGTAGCCAAGTTTTCTCATGATCTCATCACAATCTTCCAATGTCAGGCCAAATGCCTTAACATCAGCGACTCCAATTCTTGCCAGTATTGAACCCACCACCTCATGATCATCATCATTAATTTTCCCATCCATAAAGGCATCTTCAGCCCAGTTGACCAAATCATCAAGACTTTTTTTGTGCTGTAAATAACTGAGCAAATTCACAGCGAGTAGTTGTTTTGTCACTATCATAGCTTACAATTTTTTATGACCCTTGTCAATAGGATATTTCTCATGAATTTCAACAAGACTACCCGATTCATTATATATTTCCTGACAAAAAGAGATTGTTTGTTCATCTTTATCAACAATCTTCACATATTTTGCCGACCAACCCAATTTCCCATTGACAACAAACCAATACTTCCTTGAACCATCCCGAAGCTCTTCCCAGGAAGTAAATTTCTTCTCATTATCTATTCTTTTTAAGAAATCCAATGGTTCAATTATTAATTGGTTGAATAGTTATCCAACAAATGTAGTAATTAATTATTCGAAATATACTCACGGAAAAGTTGTATTTGCAATTGGACAATTACGAGAATCACAGAAAATGCAACAACGGCGCATCGAAATTCGCGGCACCCAATCGCGTTCCTGCCAATTTTGCCGGGGCCTTTGTACAGCCGCCCGGCCGGGCGGCTCAGCAAGCCTCCCCATAAATCCTGCCCGCGGCGCAAGCCCCCCTTTGGGGGGTGGGGGGGTCAAATCCTGCCGGTCTCTACCCCTCCCGCAAGGCACAAAAAAAAGCCTCCCCGAAGGTCAGCTTTGAATATGGAAAACTATAGATTTTGACGGATTAAAAACATCGTTGCGGAAAACCAAGTGCTGCCCCATGGCGTAAACAATGACAAGCAGGCAAACAAACGTAAACCGATCAGGCTACCCTGTTGTTAATGATGATTCCATATTTCAAAATTTCGCACACAACGGGGTTGCTAAGATTAAAGTCTCCAATCATAAATGGATGCGGCTCTATCCTTAAATCAATTTTTCTACGAAGCTTCATTAAATCGATTTGAGTATCTATAATATCAACATCATTGTTAACAACAATTGCAATATCAATATCACTATCATCATGGTTAGTTCCTTTTGCAAAGGAACCAAACAAAATTGCCTGTCCGACATTATATTTCAGACTTATAGAATCAATGTATGCACCCGCTATTCTGAGAGCTTCTCCTTTATCCATGATTGCAAAATTTCTATTTTCCCGATCCATTCAGATGTAAATCCCAAAGTACATTTTTTGAAAAATGCATCTTTGTAACTATCGTATCTAGCATTCATATTGAAAGTCGAAATTGTATCGAGCCAGTCAAGATACTCTTCAGAAAACGCCAAGCCGGTAAGCTTCGCTAATTTAGTTAAATCATGCGTAAATGGAGCGTGATCTGAGACCTGATTAACCACTGCTGCCTTCAGTAATCTTTCAACTACAATGTGCCCGATAAATAATGACCAATGATAATCCTTTGAATGAAAGAGATTCATCATCGTAACAAAATCCTTGTCGGAAGTATTCATCCAATGATTATACGTTTTCTCAATGTCAACTTTATCTTTCAATACAAGAATTTTACTCAAAGTTAATAAATCTTTTGAATGTAAGAGTTCCGATAATGGCAGCAACTCAGCACCTGTAAGTCAGCACCAGTATGCATAGTAATTCATACAGCAACGGCGATTCAGAACCCGCCGCACCCCTCTCACCCATTGCGCAAGCCCCCTTCGGGGGGTGGGGGGTCAGATTCAGGCATGGAGAGATGGGAATTGAGCATGAGGTAAGGAACATGGGCAGATATGTGGAAAATCAACCACGGCGATTGGAATTCGCCGCACCCGACCACCTTACGCGGCGAATTAGCGTCGAGCCGTCCGGCTGGACGGCTCATAGATTAAAATGATAATGCTTGTACAGCCGCCCGG
>CAIPJU010000362.1 GCA_903865465.1 uncultured Bacteroidota bacterium | reverse complement strand
GTCAATTCCGTTCAGATCCAGCCCCGAATCCTTTATGGCTTCTTCGGTAGATATGAGCGCAAATTGAGAATAAAGATCAAGTTTGTTGGCCTCTTTCCTGTCGAAATAGTTTGACGAGTCATAGTTCTTTAATTCGCAAGCGAATTTGGTCTTGAATTTCGTGGTGTCAAAACGGGTAATCATATTAGCCCCGCTGACGCCATTCTTAAGACTATCCCAATATTCATGCAAATTATTTCCCAGAGGAGTTAATGCTCCCAGGCCAGTTACTACAACTCTTCTCATAAATGTTTTTTTAAAAATGCAACTTATTTTGCATTCTCCTCAATGTACTTGATGGCGTCACCTACTGTTCCAATAGTTTCAGCCTGATCGTCGGGTATACCGATATTGAATTCCTTTTCAAATTCCATGATCAACTCAACAGTATCAAGAGAGTCTGCTCCTAAATCGTTTGTGAAGCTGGCTTCAGGTGTTACTTCTGACTCGTCAACACCAAGTTTGTCAACTATAATTTCTTTTACTCTTGTGGCAATGTCCGACATAATATTAAATTTAAATTAGTATTAATTTTTGACAGCGTAAAGAAATATATTTGTACCTTATTTTTCAAGGGTTTTGATGTTTTTTTATTAATAATAGTAGTTAAAGCAATGATAATCAGAAAATTAAAATTGTTTTAACATGCCATGGCAAGTTTTTGGAATAAATGCTAAATAACAATAAATGAAGAACATAGCTGTTTTTGCGTCAGGTTCAGGAACCAATGCGGAGAATATAATTAAATACTTTTCGAACAGAAATTCTGCAAAAGTCACTTTAGTTTTAACAAATAAGCGTAATGCTTACGTCCTTAAAAGAGTTGAAGCACTTAAAATTGATACCGTGTTTTTCGACCGTGAAGATTTTTATGCCGCAGACAAGGTTCTTCAATACCTGTTAAGTTGTAATATTGATTTTATTGTGCTTGCAGGATTTCTTTGGCTGGTTCCCGGAAATATCATCGAAAAATACAGCGGAAGAATCGTGAACATTCACCCGGCTCTCCTTCCTCTCTACGGTGGAAAGGGTATGTATGGGGATATTGTTCACAAGGCAGTTATTGAGAGTCATGATAAAGAATCAGGCATTACAATTCATTATGTTGATAATATCTACGATAACGGCAGTATCATCTTCCAGGCGCGATGCAATGTAGATTCTGCAGATACTCATGAATCGCTCGCACATAAAGTACATGCGCTCGAATATGAGCATTTCCCCAGGGTTATTGAAGAAATTGTGTCACAACTTCCCGGCTCATAAATCAATTGTTTCCAGAAGAGAAAGGATCACTGATTTCTCTTTTCCGAATCTCTCAAGGTTTTCAGGCGAAACAGGTTCAACAGGAGGGGCATCGACTTTCAGAGGGTCGACAGGACTTCCATTCATATAAATTCTGAAATCGAGGTGGGGCCCGGTGGCAAGTCCGCTGCTGCCCACAAAACCTATTACATCATTCTGCTTAACATGTACACCGGCCTTTATCCCTTCTGCAAAACTGCTCAGGTGCATATAAGTCGTTGCATAGACACTGTTATGTTGAATTCTGACTATCCTGCCTGCCCCGTTATCCATTCCAACAAGAGTTACCCTGCCATCGCCGATAGAGTGAACAGGAGTGCCTACAGGCGCTGCATAATCGACTCCGAAATGGGGTCTCCTTATTCTTAATATAGGATGCATCCTGCTTGCTGAGAAACGGGATGTTATTCTGTAAAACTGAAGAGGGGCTTTCAGGAAAGCTTTTTTCAGACTGTTACCGTCGGAGTTAAAATAAGATTCTTCATTATTCTGAATAAAGGGGATGGCATTAACAGTAGCGCCATTGCTGGTGAAGCTGGCGCCATATATTCGTCCGGTTCCCAGCGACTGGTCGCCAATGAAAAGCTCTTCGTAAATTACTTTGAAGGAGTCGCCTGTCTGCAATCCGAAGAAATCGACCGACCAGGCGAATAGGTCTGATAACCCTGCAACCAGCGAGGGGCGAAGGCCATGACCGATCATCGCATCCCAGAGAGAAGTTTCTATGGTACCGGATGCAAATTCTACTTCGTGTCTGATCTCTTTCCTGAAACAAGTAATATTAACAGAATCGTTGAAGCTGAAAACATAACATGTCGTGGGATTATGTTCATATACAAGATATTTCGCCCGCGCATTGTCCCTGTCGCAATATAAAATATATTTATTCCCCGACCTTACATTGCGCACATCAAAAACAGTTATTGAGCCTTTTACAGCCTTATCAATCTCCTGGGGCGTGACACCGTGCTGAAGAAGAATACCGGAGATGAACTCGTTATTCTTAATATGGCCCTGAACAAGGTCGAATGAGTCGGCAGGAATGCCATACAATGAAGAGGGATCCTCTTTTTTTGCTGGTACCTGCTTCACCTGTGTGAGCTTCAATTCACTCCTTGAAGAATTCCGGCATGAAAAAGTTATAAAAATCAATGCAGCCAGGAAAATAACCCTTCTTGTAAAATGCATAGCGTCCCTGAGATTAATTTTTTACAACAATGTTAATAATTCTGCCAGGGACAACTATAATATTTGACGGGGCAGAACCTCCAAGCCATTTCTTTGTTCTTTCATCCTCCAGAACGATTTTAATGATCTCTTCCCTGCTCATGCTTACAGGAAGCTCAATGGTAAATCTCATCTTCCCGTTGAAGGAAACCGGGTAATTAAAGGTCTCTTCTTTCAGGAACTCCTCATTATAAGCAGGCCATGGTTCATAGGCCAGCGTCTTGACATTGCCCAGTAAATTCCATAGCTCTTCAGCCATATGAGGGGCAAAAGGAGAAAGAACTTTAACAAAGGTCTCTGCTGTAGTCAGTGTCACCTTCCCCTTTTTTGTGGCAAGGTTAATAAAGATCATCATGGCCGAAATGGCTGTGTTAAAGCGAAGATGTTCTATATCCGATCCTGCTTTTTTTATCAAATGGTGTAATCCCTTAAGAACCTCAGGATCCTCGGGGCCATCAAAAAGATTATCTTTCTCCGAGAGGAATCTGTAAGCTCTTCCAAGAAAACCGAAAACACCCTTGACACCCTTTTCATCCCAGGGCTTGGTAACATCGAGCGGCCCCATGAACATCTCATAAAGCCTGAGTGAATCGGCCCCATATTTTTTTGTTACATCATCGGGGTTAACAACGTTTTTCAGCGATTTTGACATCTTCGCTACAATCTGACGCAACTGCTCGCCTGTTTCGGTGTGGAAGTATTTCCCCTCCCGTTCCTCAACAAGATCAACAGATACCTTGGCTCCTGCCTGCGTTTCGTAGGCAAAAGCAAGAATCATCCCCTGGTTGAAAAGTCTCTGGTAAGGTTCATCAGTGGAAACTATGCCGAGATCGAAAAGTACTTTGTGCCAGAAACGGCTGTAAAGAAGATGAAGTACTGCATGTTCGGCACCTCCAATATACAAATCGACCGGCATCCAGTATTTTTCTTTCTCTTTGTCGAAAATAAGCTCATCATTAAGCGGATCAATAAAGCGGAGATAATACCAGCACGATCCTGCCCACTGAGGCATCGTATTGGTTTCCCTTCTTCCCTTCCGTCCCTTACTGTCGGTGACAAGAAGCCATTCAGTGGAATTTGACAGGGGCGATTCTCCTGACTCTCCGGGAAGGTATTTTTCAAGTTCAGGAAGCATCAGCGGAAGCTCATTGTCATCAAGAAGGGTTACTTCACCATCTTCCCAGTGAATTACAGGGAATGGTTCTCCCCAATACCTCTGCCTGCTGAAGAGCCAGTCGCGGAGCTTGTAGTTAATCCTTGACTTTCCGATTCCTTTATTCCCGAGCCAGCTGATAATCTGAGCAATACCGGCTTCCTTATTGAGTCCGTTTATGTCAATGCCTGTGTCTTTATCCGATGAATTTATATATTTTCCATCCTCGGTCCAGCATTCCTCTCCGGCCAGAATCCGTTCTCTCTGTTCAGTTTCGGCGACGTCAGGATCCTGAATGCAAACAATGGGAAGATCAAATTTTTGGGCAAATTCGAAGTCTCTGGTATCGTGTGCAGGTACTGCCATGATAGCTCCGGTTCCATAAGCTGTAAGAACATAATCGGCAACCCAGACAGGGATCCGTTTGTTGTTCACAGGATTTATTGCGTAACTTCCTGTAAAGACCCCGGTCTTATCCTTGGCCAGGTCGGTACGGTCGAGGTCTGACTTAAGCGTTGCTGCCATCAGATACTCTTCAACACCGGCTTTATTATCGAACGTTGTAAGTCTCTTGCAGAGGTTATGCTCAGGTGCAATGACCATATAAGTAGCTCCGAAAAGTGTATCGGGTCTGGTAGTAAAAACAGTAATCTTCCCCTCCATCCCCTCAATCTGAAAATCGACTTCAGCACCTGTGGAACGGCCAATCCAGTTGCGCTGCATATCCTTGATCCCTTCGGGCCAGTCGAGATTGTCGATCCCTTTGAGAAGTCGTTCAGCATAGAGCGGAATACGAAGCATCCATTGTTTCAGATTTTTCTTCTCAACCCTGTTGCCGCATTTTTCGTGACTGCCGTCGGTAAGAACCTCTTCGTTGGCACATACAATACGGCAATGAGGACACCACCAAACCTGGGCATTATCGTAATAGGCAAGTCGCTTTGAATCAACATATTTGCGGACTTCTTTATCTCCAAGAGAGGTAATGTTTTCAGGAACAGGAAGTTCTGAAACAGGTCTCCCTTTCTGAAGCTTATCGTCGAACCAGGTATTGTAGAGGCGAAGGAAGATCCACTGGGTCCATTTGAAATATTTAGGATCGGTTGTATTAATCTCCCTGTCCCAGTCGTAGCTGAGGCCGAGTTCTTTTATCTGACGTCGGAAAGTGTCGCAGTTTTTATTTGTAATTATTGATGGGTGAGTACCTGTCTGGATAGCATATTGTTCCGCAGGAAGGCCGAAGGCATCCCAACCCATGGGGTGGAGAACGTTGAAGCCCTTCATCCTCTTATAACGGCTGAAGATGTCAGTTGCAGTGTAACCTTCGGGGTGGCCGACATGTAGCCCTGCACCGGAGGGATAGGGGAACATATCGAGAATATAGCATTTATTGGGATTTGTAAGGTCATCGGGAGTTTTGAAAGTCTTATTCTCTTCCCAGTATTTCTGCCAGCGTTTTTCTATTTCACCGAAGTTGTAGTCCATGTTGTTCTTGATTGATAAAATATTATCCTGATTGTAAGTCGCCAAAAGTAGGCAATCTTTGGCAAAAATCATTCCTGGAAGAAAGCAATTTGCTTATTTAACCACGGAGTTACACTGTGTTTTCACAGAGTTTCACTGTTTGGTAT
>CAIPJU010000361.1 GCA_903865465.1 uncultured Bacteroidota bacterium | reverse complement strand
ATGTCGTAATTTCTTTTCCTGACTATATCGAGAACCTCAACACCCTGCATGCCTGGAAGCTTATTGTCGAGAAGCAGAATATCGGGAATCTCCTTTTCGATCATGGCGATGCCTTCTTCTCCCGTTCCGGCTTCAGTTACTTCGAAGGTATAATCTTCATCCATGAAGGGATAAGTAACATGGAAGTTTCTCAATATCCTTGTGACACCCGATCGTATACCAGGTTCATCATCAATAACAAGTACTTTTAAAACTGCCATTTCAAAGCTTTAATAGTTTCATTACCTCCTGATCGAGCTGCTCGGCCCTGATCCCTTTTTCAAGATACCTGTCGGCTCTTATCCACGATTTCTCCCGGTCGGAGTCGATGCTGAAAGTAAGTCCGGTCTCATACGAAACAGCAGTAGCTATTATTACCGGGACATCAGGGTACTTTCGCTTAAGTTTATAGCATAGAATAAAACCGCTGTCATCATTTTCCATCATAAGGTCAAATATAGCAAGGTCAGGCTTAAAACGTGCAATAATTGATTCCGCCTCAGCCTGACTCTCCACACCCATGGTCTTATATCCTGCCTTCTCCAGATTAAAAACTGTCTGGTAAAGGTAATCCGGGTCGTCATCAGCAATCAATATCTTAATATCACTTTTCTTCATCGCTACTCAAAATTCTATTTTTTCTTTATATCAAACAGCTATTATGATAAACATAACTTATTGTTATTTGCATAACAAGGAATTATCCTATCCATTTTATCACTCAGGCAATACCGCTATGGATATCTACCGGATTTCAAAGTTCCAACACTCTTCATTCCTTTCTCCTTGGGATCATTATTCTAAAGCTTGTCCCTGTCGCTCCTTTTAAAGGATCATCATTCGATTCGGCAGTAATCTGCCCCTTATGCATTTTCACAACGCCATAAGCAGTCGCAAGTCCAAGTCCCGTTCCCTTACCAATACTTTTTGTAGTGAAGAAAGGCTCGAAAATCTTGGCCCTGTCTTCCTCCTTGATACCAGTACCATTATCGCTGATGGTGATTATCATGTCGCTGAGAGTATCTTCAAGTGTAATCTTGATAATACCACCTACCGGCATTGCATCAATTGCATTCTTAATCAAATTTGTAAGTACCTGCAGCATCTGCTCCGAATCGAGCATTGCTTCCGGATTGGTTGTAAGGTCCGATACCTCAATTTTTATATTTTCGGGGACAATAACGCTTTCCAATCCCTGATTAACCAGTTTTTTAATATTAACAGTCTGATGATTAACCTGGTTTTTCCTGGCAAAATTCAGAAGTCCGGCAACAATCTTTTTACAACGTCCTGCCTGTTCAACTATCAGTTTAAGGTCTTCCCTCGAAGGATCTTCAGTTGCTGCTTCCTCTAACAATATATTGCTGTACATTATAACGACCCCAAGAGGATTATTCAACTCATGAGCAATACCTGCTGAGAGCTGACCCATATGAGCCAGCTTTTCCGACTGTTTCAAAGCCTGTCGCATCGAGGAGAGTTTCTCATTCGACAGGGCGAGTTCCTTAACCGATTTATGAAGTTTTTCAATGGTGTAGGGCAGACACATCTCCACTTCGGCAAGGCCTCTCTTTATTGCAATAGCGTGTTCCACACAACTTTCATAACCACATGCTCCGCAGTCGAGAATATCCTTCGCACTGGTTTTTCCCATTCTTGCAAGCACCTCATTAACATCGCGTTCATCCGGCAAACCGATCCTATGGTCATCGGGTTTGTAGTGAACCGACAGGTCCATATCAGAATACTCACTAAATGATTTCTGCCAGCTTTCCGAATCAATATAATCCATCTTGCTGCTCGCATATGAACTTACCAGAGAACGTCTGTTATACTGCTTTCCGTTTTTTGATAAGCCCGGACCCATGATGCAGCCCTCACAGCACAACAGTTCCAGATGAGAGGAAATGAGCCCTGATTCGAATTCCTTGAGCGCTTCCTGGAAATCTGTTCTTCCTTCAGCCGACATAATATTACCAGTAATGGCATTATCACTGATCCTTGCAGCCTGAAGAAGTCCCCTTGTAACAGGGAAAATAGCTCCCCTTCCACCCTCGGGAGGATCAAAAGAAGTTGGGCTTATATTATCAGAAACAATTCCCTTTTCAGCAAAGATCTCCCTCAGCTCTGTAAATGTAATAGCCTCATCAATTTCAGGACTTTCAGCTTTCTTTGCAATGCAAGGCCCAATGAAAACAACTTTTATATCCTTACCATATTGTTCACGAAAAACCCGGCCCATTGCGACCATCGGCGAAACAACCGGAGCCAGATTATCGCAAAGTGAAGGATGATACAGCCTGATATAATTTACAATAGAGGGACAATCTGAGGAGATATAGTAATTATGATTGTCCGACACAAGCTTTTTATATCTGTCAGCCACAAGGTCGGCCCCAAAAGATACTTCACCGACAAAATCAAAGCCAATAGCCCTTATCATACCGACGAGTGTCCGGTGATCGGGAATGTCAGAAAACTCAGCCGGGAAACTGGGCGCCACCATGGCAGCAACCTTCTGACTTCCATCGAGAAGCTTTAATACCCTGTCGGAGGTATTAAGAAATACCTTCGCACCCTGACTGCAGACCTTTGTGCAGTTCCCACAAACAATACACCTGTCATCAATAACCTCAGCCTGGCCTCCGACAATGCGAATTGCCTTTGCCGGACACTCGCGAACGCACGTGTAGCATGTTCTGCAAAGTTCCTTTATTGTGTAAACAAGCATAAAAAGGATGTATTTTATATATTGTCAAATGAGTCCTTCTCTATTCTCAGTTAATATTCAACATACTGACCGAAATAATCTTAAGTCAGCCGATAAAAGTTACAACAAAACATTTCTCTTTTCAAAATGAGTATAAAATATCTTCCTGTCCGAAATCTCACTGTTTTCCTTAAGAAGTTTTTCATAAAGATTAATAATAGCAGGAGATTTGCAGGGGAGGTTTATAGCTTCCGTATCGTCAGCCCCATATACCAGTTTTGATCTGTTTCGGATCTCATCCTTTGTGCTGCTGAAGGGAAGTCCTGCCCCGTGTACACATCCTCCCTGGCAGGTCATAACTTCAACCATATCGTAGTTCCTTCCTGCAGCGATTGCTGCCTTAAGCTTTTCAAGCCCGGTCAGGCCGTCAACAACTGCCACATTAATTTCGGCTTTATCAATTTTAATTACAGCCTCTCGAAACTGTCCTCCGGTGCGAAGTTTCTTAAACATCTGCTTATCAGCATCCTTCCTTGTCTTCTGAAAGTGGTAAAGACGAAGAACAGCTTCAGTCAGCCCCCCCGATATTTCTGCAAGAAGCGCTGATGATGATCGCCCTGCAAGAGGTTCATCAGCCTGTTCCTGTTCAATATTTGAAGTATCAATTCCATACAGGCGTATCAGCCTGACAAGTTCCCTGACTGTGAGGACAGTATCAACATCGCTTATCCCTTTTCTCATCATCCCGTCACGTCGTGCCTCGAACTTCATTGCCATACATGGAGTTGCCGATACTGAAAAGATCTCTTCAGGCTTAACTTTAAGCTGATCAGCAACTAGTGTTTTTACAAGTACTCCGGTTATCTGCTGTGGCGATTTTACAGGAGAGAGAAAAGGAATCAGGGCAGGCGAAAATTGCTCAGCATATTTAACCCAGGCAGGACAGGCAGAAATATAAATGGGGGCAGGATTTCCATTCTCTATTTTTTCAGAGAGCTGAGCAGTGAGCTCGGTTATACAGACATCGGTGCCTGTGCCTGTTGCGAACACCTTGTCGAATCCAATCCTTCGCAGTATGGCATTCAGCACCTTATCCGCATCCTTGTTATATCTCAGTCCCAGTTCTTCCGCAATACCTATGGTCACAAGCGGAGAATACTGAATCACTTTTACAACATCGTGCCTGTTCAGGTAATCCTGAACTTCAGTTATATTATGTTTCTCATGAAGTGCACCGGTAGGACAGACAAGAACACATTGTCCGCAATGGATACAACTCGAAAAATTAAAATCTTTATCCATTGCAGCTCCAACATGTGTCGCTTTCCCTTTTTTAATGAAATCAAGTGAGTTGGCAGTAATAACCTCCTCACATACTCTGACACATCGTCCGCATAAAATGCATTTGGATAATTCCCTTGTAATGGCAGGGCTTGACTGGTCGAGTCGTTGCTTTACCTTTCGGCCCCTGATCCTTCGTTCCCTTATGCTAAGTTCTTCGGAGAGTCTCTGCAATTCGCAATTCAGATTTCGGACACAGTAAAGACAATCATCGGGATGATTTGAAAGAAGAAGTTCAACGATCGTCTTTCGGGCAGTTATCACCCGGGGAGAATGAGTTTTTATCTTCATCCACTCTTCAACCGGCTGTGAGCATGCTGTTACAAGCCTCTCGCGTCCTTCAACTTCAACAACGCACATCCTGCAGGCTCCTGTGGGAGTGAAATCCTTCATCCTACAAAGAGTAGGAATTTTAATACCATTGCGGTTGAGGGCAGAAAGGATCGTTTCTCCCTTTTCGGCTTTGATCTTCTTATTATTTACCTGTATTGTAAAAAGCATACCCTCTATTTAACAGTTATAGCGCTGAATTTACAGATATCATGACATATTCCGCATCCCAGGCACTTTTCCTCCACAATGAAAAACGGCTGAAGCCGGGTTCCGTAAATTGCATTTACAGGGCACTTTGAAGCACAGGCAGTGCAGCCTGTGCACTTTTCAACATCGATTGAAAAGGTCCGGAGCCCCCGGCAGACATTTGCCCTGCATTTCCGGTCAAATATATGTTCCTCGAATTCATCCCTGAAATTTTTAAGAGCACTCGTAAAAGGATTCGGTGCTGACTGACCCAGTCCGCATAATGAGGTGTCTTTCATCACCGAGGCTATTGTTTCAAGCTGCATCACCCCTTTAAATCGTTCCAATGTAGTTCCCGATTCCTCATTCATTGGCTTCTTGATGACGCTTTCGAGGATTTCAAGCATTCTGCCAGTTCCTTCACGGCAAGGAATACATTTTCCGCAACTTTCGTTCCGCATGAAATCCATATAGTACCTTACGAGGTCAACCATACAGGTATTTTCGTCGATGATAATAAAGCCGCCCGCTCCCATTCCGATGCCATGTTCCCTGAGTTCGTCATAATCGATGGTAAGATTCAAATGTTCAGCTGTGAGGAATGAGCCTGAGGCCCCGCCAAGCTGAATAGCCTTAAATTCCCTTCCCTCACGAACCCCGTCGGCAATATCATCGAGAATGGTACTAACTCTTGTTCCCATTTCAACCTCAATAACCCCTGTCATCCTTCCTTTTCCTGCTAAGGCAAATATTTTGGTTCCCGGACTATTTTCAGTCCCAAGCGATCTGAACCACTCAGGTCCGTTCTGCATTATCATGGGAACATTCATTAATGTCTCGACATTATTAATAACGGTAGGCTTGCCAAATAGCCCGGAGGCAGCAGGATAGGGAGGTTTAAGCCTTGGCATTCCCCTCTTGCCCTCAAGAGTATTGATAAGGGCTGTCTCTTCACCGCAGACAAATGCACCCGGCTCTTTCCTGACGTGAATATCGAGATTATATCCGCTTGCAAAAATATTATGCCCCAGTAATCCGTAATCTCTTGCTTTTTCTATCGCATTAAGAAGCCTTGCGCGCGCCAGATCGGAGCCTGCCCTCAAAAAAACTATTGCTGTTGACGCCCCGATTGCATAGGCTGCAATGGCAATTCCTTCAATTAGCCGGTGAGGATCGCTTTCGAGGATGGCACGGTCGGTAAAGGCACCCGGGTCGCTCTCCTTGGCATTACAAATAAGAAACCTGGCATTGGCCGAGGTATTAAGGGCATGTTTCCATTTGAGTCCTGTCAGATACCCGCCTCCGCTCCTCCCCCTGAGACCACTTTTCTCAATAATATCACAAACCTCCTCAAACGTATAATGTCTTATTGCCTTTACAAAGGCACTGTAACCACCTCGTGCAATATACTCTTCTATACTTTCGGGGTCGAAACATCTGCAATTTCCAAGAATAATTCTTTTCTGTTTTGCAAAATAAGGAAGTTGATGCATAAATGGGATTCCAGGCCATGTTTCAAAACCTTCGGTACCGGTTTGTCCTACAAGATCATCTTCGCTGATGTCATTATGGAAGACTCCATTCAGCAGGGGATCAACCTTTTCTTCGGTTATGTTCCTGTAAAACAATATGTTTTTCCCGGGAATCTGAACCCCGACAAGAGGTTCATAATTAGCTGGTCCTATGCATCCTACATTTACCAGTTGTGAATTTATTTTATTATCAGACAGATATAGCTTTAATGCCGCTGAAGTTTTCTCAGAACCGGCTATTACGCTTCCTGAACCTGAAGAGACATATATAACAGGTAAATCGGGCTTCTCGCGTCTTACCTGCCTGAGAACCTTATCGGCCGCTGGCGATAAGGTATCTGATTCTGATAAGAGAACACTGTCAATCAGGAAAGTTTTAAGGTCTTCCATCAGGGTTATCTTAAGAAATTAGTCGTTTTCAATTATATACTTCAGTTTTTTTATAAGGTCGGGCAACTGCTCGGCCTTCACATGAGTGTAAAATTCTCCGTTGACATTAATGAGGGGTCCATTCTGACATCCTCCCATGCATGAAACGATATCATAGCTGAAATTACCGTCGCGGGTAGTCTGACCCGGTGCCACACCTATCTCCTCTTTTACTTTATTAATCACTGGTTGTGAACCGTTTAAGAAGCATGAAGTCCCGTTGCATACACTTATTTTAATCTTGCCGGCCGGCACGAATCTGAACCTGTCGTAAAATGTAGCCAGTCCATATATCTTGGTCGTACTTAATCCAAGAAAATTTCCGGCTCTCACAATAGCCTCCTCTGAAAGAAATCCCCTGACCTCTTGTATCTCCTGAAGCAAAGGGATAAGATCCTCACGTTTACCGGCTTTATACTTTTTCAGAATCTGATCAAGATCGTTATTCATAATTATTTTTTGGCAAAAATCAACACAAATATAGATTAATTTATTGTTATAATATAAACATTGTTATTTTATTAACAATACATGATTCACATCAATTCGTTTTTACAAATAT
>CAIPJU010000360.1 GCA_903865465.1 uncultured Bacteroidota bacterium | reverse complement strand
ATCTCTATACCCGGCATCACACATTAATGAGAATAGCAAAAAGCCATGCTCATTTTCCGGTAGTTCAAGAGATCTTAGGAAGTTTCTGAACAAAGCATATGGTAAACCTTTTATTGTATCCTGTTTGGCAATATCCATGAATACGACACGGGCATTTATTGTATTAAGTTTGGCAATGGTGTTCTTTACCAATGCTTCATCATTAATTCCAGTGAACCTTTGTAGAATTCTGTCTCTGGCCGGTGTGCCATTAATAAGTCGGTTACTCATCATATATCCCAGAATCTTACCAAAATATGATTTCCCTGATCCGTAAAAGCCGGAAATCCATACCCCGGTTTCAACTAAATTGGAGGTGAATACAGAAACGAAATTGGTATACTCCTTTGCAAGTCCGTCTGTAATGATATAATTCTCTATTTCAGACTGAATTGCTGCTTCAGAGATGTCTTCTAGGTCGATGACATTTTTAATGTCCTCGCTGAGATCAATTGTTAAAATATCTTTTATCAACATAGTAATTGTTATTGAATAATCATACAGCGGTATTTTGATGCGGATTGCTTCCCAAGGAACATGATCCGGTCAGGTTCAATGGTTGCAGGGTATAATATAATAAGAGGCAGAGCGGCTTTCATCACAATATCATTTTCCATCAGATGAATATTATGCATTCCTGTACCATATAATGAACCGGTATTTACAAGGACAGGAACCTTATTCTTCTCCAAAGAATTCTGGATATGAGACATTATTCCTTTAAATAAATCCTGAGACTCTTCATCCGATGGTGCTTTGAATATTTCCTGGGTAGCAGATTGAAGTAAATTGAATAACTCAACCAATTCACTTTTGTGTTCAGACACAAAATCAATTAAGCAATTATTTAAGTCAATGATTGAATAGCTATCATCCGGCAAAAGATGTTCCAAATGGGTGATGTATTCCTTTTCTTTCATCGGATCGCAGACAATCAAGATAGAGTTTCCTCCATTTGCATTCAGCCTTATCTCTGAACGTCTGTCAGATTCCACTAACCGCATGGCCTCACGTATTATGTTTTCAGGATTATTTAACGGCATGATAGATGTCTTGGTAAGGGATTAGGGTTTCTATTTTCAGGTTATCCCCAGTGTATGTAAACTGGTAATATTTTGAAAATTTTTTCTGCATTAATCTTTCAATGAATACTGTTCTTTCACAGAAACAATATTGCATCCATTGGCTTTCTAGTAGGTTGGACTTTGATTCTATTGAATTGAGCCAATAGACGAATAGTAAAAACATTTTGTCGTTCAAATATGGATGGAGAATAGTCTTGTTAAGGGATCCTTCCATAAGATTGAACTTCTTCAGAAGGGTTAGGTATTTTGAAGCTGTCTTCAATAAAGTAGAATCAGACCATTTTTTTAATTCACTCTCACGTTCCCTTAAATCTTTCAGACAAGCAACAACTTCATCCTGTTTGATAGTAATTCTCCCACTGTAAAAGGATATGAAGTATATATGTGTATTCAAATACACTAATAATTCATTATTAAATGATGCATTCCAGAATAAAAACAGAAGACTGTCTTTAGTTATTTTTTCTCCTACAAGAATGCTCCTGGTTAACATTTCCACCTCTGGCGTATAGAATTTTAAAAGAGAAGAATTAATTACTCTCTGGAAACGTTTAACTGATTTATCTGTTTTTATACTTGTAT
>CAIPJU010000359.1 GCA_903865465.1 uncultured Bacteroidota bacterium | reverse complement strand
GCCAGTAGATGATTCAGGAATTTACCAGCCCAACAGTGAACTTTTCAACCATGCCTTCATCCCTTCCATGGAGATGTACAGGGAAATCTATAACGATAGCATAAGGAATAATTCGGAATTCTGGGAAAGGAATGCCCGCGAGCTATTGCATTGGCAGCACGATTTCCAGCTTGTCAGTGATAACGATTTTCCTGAAGGACTCATCTCCTGGTTTCTGGGTGGGAAACTGAATGCCTGCGAAAACTGTGTCGACAGGCATGTAAAGGATAGGGGTGACCAGACAGCTATTATATGGGAATCTGACGAGCCGGGAAATGAACAGCGAATAAGCTACCGGGAACTTCAGCGTAAAGTCTCAAGGCTGGCAAATGTTTTAAGGCATAACGGGATTCGTAAGCGCGACAGGGTGGCCATCTATATGCCAATGATTCCGGAAGCTGTTTATGCAATGCTTGCCTGCGCCAGGATTGGAGCTGTACATTCCGTTGTATTTGCCGGTTTCAGTGCTGAATCGCTCCGCGACAGGATAAATGATGCCAAGTGCAAGGCAGTAATTACTGCCGATGAACTTGTAAGAGGCAGAAAAGTCATTCCTCTCAAACGCATGACCGATGAAGCTGTTATGGCTTGTCCCAGCGTAGAGCATGTTTTTGTTGCAAGACGCACAAACACCAAAATCCCATTTTACCCTCCGCGTGATATTTGGCTTGATGAGGCTATGGAAAGTGAACGTCCGTACTGCCCCATTGAACATATGGATTCGGAAGATACTTTATTCCTTCTTTATACTTCAGGAAGTACTGGGAAGCCCAAGGGGGTATCTCATACTACAGCCGGATACCTGCTTTATGCAGCAATGACGCACAAATATGTTTTCGATTATAAGGATGGCGATATTTACGCCTGCATGGCTGATATCGGATGGATAACAGGTCATTCGTATGTTGTATACGGTCCTCTGCTTAATGGAGCCACAACTGTTTTATTTGAGAGTATTCCGAACTATCCCGATGCGGGGCGTTACTGGGAGGTAGTTGAACGGCTCAAGATAAATCAGTTTTATACGGCGCCTACGGCTCTCCGGGCTATTCAGAGGGAAGGCGACAGCTTCGTACATAAGTATGACCGCTCTTCCCTAAGGGTTCTTGGGACAGTTGGAGAACCTATAAACCCCGAAACATGGAAATGGTACCGCAATGTGGTAGGAGAGGGAAGATGTTCAGTCGTTGATACCTGGTGGCAGACCGAGACAGGTGGAATCCTGATCTCTCCCCTTCCCGGGGCGATACCCACAAAGCCTGGGTCAGCTACTCTTCCCTTTTTCGGAATAGAGCCTGTATTACTAAATAGTGAGGGAGAAGAGATAAAAACTACAGAAGCTTCAGGATTACTTGCAATAAAAGGTGCGTGGCCGGGAATGGCCCGGACTATTCAGGGCGATCATGTAAGGTTTCATGATACCTACCTCAGGCAGTTTAAAGGGTATTATCTTACAGGCGATGGCGCTTCGAGGGATTCTGATGGTTACTACTGGCTCACAGGGCGTGTCGATGATGTAATGAATGTCTCCGGCCACCGGATTGGTTCTGCCGAGATCGAAAGCGCACTTGTTTCACATCCATTCTGTTCAGAAGCCGCTGTCGTAGGTTTCCCGCATCCTGTAAAAGGAGAAGGGATTTTTGCCTATGTCATTCTTAAGGATGGCTATGAAGCTGATGAGGAACTTGTTGGTGAATTAAGAAATGAGGTCCGCCGGCACATTGGTGCTTTTGCCACCCCCGACCAGATTCTTATTGCTCCGGGATTGCCAAAAACACGCTCGGGGAAAATCATGCGCCGGATTCTTCGGAAGATAGCTTCAAACGATACAGAAGAACTTGGTGATATAACTACTCTGGCCGATCCGACGATAGTCGATTTGCTTGTTAAATTGAGATCCGATCTGGCATTATAAGAAAAAAATGACGTTTTAATCTATGAGGCCGGTTTTTTGAAAAACCGGCTTTTTTAGTCTATTGTCTTTTAATGTGCTGAAAAAGAATGATATATAATGTTGTTCGCATCTTAATCTATGTTAGGGATTTTTCATCTTTGTCGTCTAAAAGAGTTCATTTGTCAAAATGAAAAAACCTTCTGTTCATGGCTGGTTTATTTAATAAATGTATTTATAGATCTGATATTCAGATAGTTTACAAACTTTTGTGCTATTGCCTTCAACTTTTTCCCGGGAATTTCCATAAAACAGGTTTCTGTTTTGACGAAGTGATTCTTTTCAAATGTAAACGAACTTTAGTTGTAATTATTCGTCGGGATTTCAACGATTAAAACAGTTTGACAGTCCCATCATTTGACGTTTAGCGCACTTTTGCCCCTTGACAGAGGCTCTCTTTAATTATACTTTAGCATAGAACCAAAAACGTTGAATATGGAACAGATTTCACTCATACCAGGATCCGAAATGATTGCCGGATTAAATATTAAAACAAATTTAAGTTCAGTATTCCTTCCTGCCGACAGATCGGCTAATAACACTTTTGTTGACCACCTGATATCGGAGGGGGGTGAAATATTCTTCCATTATCTCAACGGACTGGGTTTGGCCTATAAACAAAATATGATGGTCCTGTCATCGAGACATAATTTCTATTATGATCCGGCCGATCTCATTGGCGTATCCATGCTGATCAATATGAAAAGACTTAACAGGATGCGTCACATGGATGGTTTCCTTAGCACAATAAGCCATACCTTACTGGCTGGCTCCCTCTTCACAGGATGCTTCTCGGATCATAAAAATGGTGCAAAGAATGACCAGTCCGGCAAATTAAAGAGAAAGTCATTTAACTATTCAGATTCTTCATTTGAAAATGAAACAGACCGCGATGAAGTTACCAGGATTCTTGAATCATTTGGATTCAAAGTAATGGATATGACAGAAATAAAAGGGCTTACATATTTTCTCTGCAGCATATAAACAAAACGCCGGAAATTTCTGCCGGCGCTTGTTCTGATATAAGTATTAAACTTAAGATTTAATATAAAAGAGAATAACCTT
>CAIPJU010000358.1 GCA_903865465.1 uncultured Bacteroidota bacterium | reverse complement strand
TCATACAGGAAAGCCAACAGATCACGTTCTGACTCTTTTACGGGGATTGGCGACCGCAAAGCTCTGAAAATACTGGCCGACGTCAGAACGAAGTTTTCTGTTCCCATTGTAACCGATATACATAACCCCGATGAAGCTGCAATGGCTGCTGAATTTGCAGACATTCTTCAGATACCTGCATTTCTCTGCAGGCAGTCCGATCTGCTTATTGCTGCTGGAAAAACCGGAAAGTGGGTAAATATCAAAAAAGGACAGTTTCTGTCTGGTGCCTCCATGAAATTTGCTGTTGATAAGGTGATGGAAACCGGCAACAATAAAATAATGCTTACCGACAGGGGTAATATGTTTGGTTATCAGGACCTTATTGTTGATTTCAGGAATATTCCAGTAATGCAGAAAATTGGAGTCCCTGTTATAATGGATATTACCCATTCTCTTCAGGAACCGAACCAGAAAGAGGGTGTTTCTGGAGGCAGGCCCGAGATGATTGAAACAATAGGTAAAGCGGCTGTGAGTGTTGGTGCTGATGGCATTTTCATTGAAACACATCCCGATCCCTCAATCGCAAAATCTGATGGAGCGAATATGCTTAAGCTTTCGGCAATGGATGACCTCCTTTTCAGGCTTGTTGAATTAAGAAAAGCAATAAATTCCTTTAAATAAGCAAGTTACAAACAAAACAACTAAAAAAACCAACCAATGAAAAAACTTTTCTTTCTTTTAGCAGGAATGATTTTAACTATAGCTGTAAATGGACAGTCGCTTGATCAGATAGTTAAAAAGAATTCTGAGGCAATGAAATCTGATAAACTCTCAGCAGTAAGCACTATTAAAATTACTGGTAAGATGTCGGCAATGGGTATGGAGATGCCTATGACCATGTTCATGAAGAACCCTAATAAAATAAAGGTTGTATATAGCTTTAACGGGCAGGACATGGTATCGGTTTTTGACGGTGAGAAAGGCTACTCAATCAACCCAATGATGGGTTCAGCCGATCCTGTGGAACTTACAGGAGATCAGCTCGAACAGGTTAAAAATAACAGCATCTTCAAAAGTCAGCTTGCTGACTATTTCAAAAACGGAAAACTGACTCTCGAAGGAGAGGAAAATGTAAATGATAAGCCTGCTTTCAAACTGAAGGCAAGTGCAGCTGCTCAACCAGTTTATATGTTTATTGACAAGAGCTCCTTCCTTATTGTTAAAACATCAGCTACAGTAGAACAGATGGGACAGTCGATGAATGTTGATTCTTTTATGACTGATTATACTGATGTTGATGGGGTTGTTTTACCAAAGAAAACCACAGCAATGGCAAATGGCATGGAAGCCGGAGTTATCACTTTCGATAAGGTTGAGGTAAACACACCAATGGAAGACAGTATCTTCAAGCTTAAATAGTTAATAATTATTAAGAATACAAAAGAGACATGCGGTTTGCATGTCTCTTTGTATTTTAGCAGCTGGCCTGTAAGCCGGATTCTGTACCGTTCCCTTATCTTCGAAAGATGCCGGACCGGTTTCCATCATTTATCTAGTCACGATATTGCTATCGGGATCATACGACCCACCCCCCGGCATCGGACGAGCAGCCCTTATCACCGGTATACATGGTCTTTCAACCCATAAGGCGTACGGCCCGTTATGTCACCATCCCGGCCGGTGAGCTCTTACCTCACCTTTTCACCCTAACCCTTTGCCAAAGCTCGGGCAGTTATTTTCTGTTACACTACTATACCCTCGCGGATATCTTCCCGTTAGGAAGTATGGTGCTCTCTGTTGCCCGGACTTTCCTTCCCGACAAATCGGGACGATGGAACAGCCTGCTGCTCTGCAAAGTTAATAATTTATCGTAATTCCTGTTTAAACATTCCAATATTGGCTATTTTTGCCATGTTGAGCTTAAAAAGCACTCTTCACTTTCAGAATGATCAATGAAATAGAAATCAGCGACTACGACTATGAACTTCCACCAGAAAGGATAGCTCAGTATCCGGTTACCGAAAGGGACAAATCGAGGTTACTGGTATATAGGAGCGGTTGCCTGGCAGATGATTCATTTATTAATATCGGCGATCATATTCCGGAGAACTCATTACTCATATTTAATAATACCAGAGTCATCAGGGCACGGCTTCTTTTTCAGAAAAAGACAGGCGCCGTGATTGAGATTCTCTGTCTTGAACCAACTGAGCCGGCTGAATATGAATTATCGTTCAGCTCAACTGAATATGTTGAATGGAAATGTATTGTCGGAAACTTAAAAAAATGGAAAGAGGGCGCCATAACCACCTCTTTTTACGATTCGGGAAAGGAGTATCAGCTGTCGGCTCTTAAGTTGCGGCCATCAGGCGATGCCTGGATTATAAAACTCAGCTGGAACTGCAGCAGTTTAAGTTTTGCAGAGGTGATCGAAAGGGCAGGTCATATTCCGCTTCCCCCCTATATTGGCAGAGATGATACCGAAGAAGACGCATCGAGATATCAGACAGTTTATTCCACTGTCGACGGATCAGTAGCAGCTCCAACTGCGGGCCTGCATTTTACTGATCAGGTTTTTCAAAAGATAGCCGGTCAAGGGATCAAAACTTCTGAAATAACCCTGCATGTCGGAGCCGGAACTTTTCAGCCAGTAAAATGTGAAAGAATATCAGGTCACGAGATGCATAATGAACATTTCTTTGTCAGTTCAGAGACTATTGAAGCTATAATTCAGAATAAGGGTAGAATTATTTCTGTTGGAACAACTTCTGTCAGGACTCTCGAAAGCCTGTACTGGCTTGGAGTAAAGGCATTTTCTAATAAAAACATTGGGATGGACCACTTGCAGCTTGCACAGTGGGAACCATACAGCATGACGACTGAGGTTTCACTTGATGAGTCGATGGAAGCCCTGATGAATCTGATGTCAAAAAACAAGGTTGCAAAAATAGAAGCTTCTACCGGAATAATTATTATCCCTGGTTACAGGTTCAGAGTAATAGATGGTATTATTACCAACTTTCATCAACCGAGGAGTACATTGTTGCTTTTAATATCGGCATGGACAGGTGAGAACTGGAGAACAATTTACCATTATGCCTTAAATAAAGGCTTTAGATTTCTGAGTTACGGCGATAGTTCCTTATTATTAAGGTAATGGGTAATCACATTTTGAACTTATTTTCCAGTGGCTCTGCATCTAATAATTTTGACAATAAATCGAATTTTTGTTTACTTAGCACCAAAATATTCAAACGATGAATGGAAACAAGATTATAGACCAGATGACAGCCATCTTCTCATTATTTATGGTCTTTTTTTATATTGGAGTTGGGACCTATCTTATATTCTATATGAAGTTTAGTTACCTCGACAAGGCTGTCAGAGTTATTATGGGATCAACTTTCATGTTTTATGGTTTATACAGGGCTTACAGATCGTTTGTTAAG
>CAIPJU010000357.1 GCA_903865465.1 uncultured Bacteroidota bacterium | reverse complement strand
TAATCTTCCTGAATCGTTTCGATATTATTATTCAGATAGTTGTAGTCCTGCAGGTAGATAAACAGGGATGGTTTTTCGCTTGAAAAATAGTCGACAAGATTTGCAAGGAAAATTATCTGAACCTTCTCCTTAACAGCTTTCAAAATCCTTTCCAGACCTTTCTGAAAATGAAACGACTGATTATGCATTGATGTTATGCTGCCCTGAGGGAACAGCATAACCAGGTTTTTTTTATCAGAGAGCAGTTCAATAGTATAGTTTATCGATTCAATGACGGATCTGCTGCCCTTCCTGACAGAATATCCTCCGCAATTAATAAAAAAGCTGAATTTAAGGAGCTGCTCTTCAAGCATCATAAAATAAAATCTTCTGTGCAATAATTTAATATTGAGATACATTACCCAGAATCCATCCCACCAGCTGACATGATTTGAGATCAACAAAACAGGAAGTCCCTTTTCCTTAAATTCACCGGAAACAGTAACTTCCCTGAAATGCCTCCTGATTTTACAGAGGGCATAAAACTTAAAAAACGGATAGACAATAGTATGATGCCTGGCTTTAATAATCATTATGAAAGTCTGAAAAAAAGGATTAACGACATAAAAAAGGCAACATGAATCAGAATTATCTTCAGAGCAATGGAATTCTCAATTTTAATTCCGGATAACTTAATAATAGTCTGAAGAATGAGAGCTATTAAAAACCACGCAACATAATTTCGGACAGGAACAATACTGTTATTCCACCGCCACATGTCCAGAACCTGTGCCAGCTGCTCCAGAAAAATATCATATATAAGCATTATAATTGATGCGAAGACTATCCTCATTAATACTGAGACCTGGATATTTTCAGTAATCGCACTGCCGCTATATGATAGCATCACCCAGTTGATCCCTATCAATAAGGGAGTATTAAATAGCTTTATACCCAATGTGTTGCCATAATTATAACTGCCAAATATTATATGGGTATTAACACCGGCGACTTCAACAGTGAAACCCAGAATGGCTGTCAGAGAAAGGACTAATATTGTTTTAATGGTGTAATCGGAATTTTGAAAAAACAAAATAGCTGAAAAGCTTAGCAGCACGGCAAACGGGAATAATTTTATAAAAAAGGGTCTTGTGATGGGGGTAATCGTTCCTGCAAAGCCAACAATAAAGAAAATCACAAAGAAGAGTTCAGCTTTTTTTTGCAAAAGTAAATTCCGATATCCCTGAATATCTGTCATTGATTCTTCTTCCTGCTTGATTTATTTACTTTCTGTAACCAGCTCATTATTTGTAAATTCAGTAAGATAAGGCTGAAGGCATAACCAATATCTTCAACCGGAATGGTCAGCAGCCTGATTCCAAGTGTCTCTGAATTTTTATACCACACTACTTCCCCGTTGATGAATGTTCCTGTTAATATGGAATTTACAAAGAAAAAGGGGATCAACATAATAAGGAATGTGATGTAATATCTGTTTAGAAGCCTGTCTCTGTCGAAAATCGCTAATAAGATGGCAATAATTAACAGGATGAAATTAAAGAAAGTATAGGTTTTGTCATAATTAAGAACAATAAGTGTCAGAATAATGATAACCAGGATAACTGAAAATACCCTTACAAAAAAATCACTGAGAAAGAGTTCCGGGAAATAAGAAATGAATACGTAATGTATGAAAATACAGGAGTAGGGGATCAAAACGAAAAACAACCACTCCTCAACTGGCAATCCCAGAAGTGTAATTTTTGAAAGGTAAACGTTATTAAATCCCCAAATGCCGGCTTTCACAAAGAAGATATCAGCAGTTATGTAAACGGAACCGACAATAATAATTGAAGGGAAAAGAGTTTTCCATTGCCTGTAGAATCCCACCTTTCTGTCGAAGCTTAAAGCAAGGGGTATTGTTACCGAAATAAGCAGAAGGGAAAGATATAAAGACATATCTATTCTTTAAAAAACCTTCGTGGGAAGATCAATAATCCGTAATTTTTAAAGTCCCTGATGTTTTTACCGGAATGGTGAGCCTGATGCGCTTTGACCAGAGCGGCAAAGTAACCTTTGTTTATGATTAAATTTACCGGAAGACGATGATGAATAAGTACATCATGAATTGAGAAATAGGCAAAGCCATAGAGGGTAATGCCGGCTCCGATTGCAATCAGATAAGGATAACTGTTTATGAAGCCCGCAATAATAAGTATCATGGCAGGAATGGCATATATCAGAAAAAACAGGTCATTCTTTTCAAAAAGAGAATCATTCTGATTCGTCTTTATATGATGGTCTTTGTGAAGTGACCAAAGAAACCCGTGCATAATGTATTTATGCGAAAACCACGCGACAAATTCCATGAAGAGGAATGCTGCCAATAAAAAGACTAAATTTCTCATAGTTCGCTTTTTACTGAATTCAAAAGGTGATCATTTACATTCTTATAAATCTCCTTAAACCAAAATGTGTAATTATCAGGATTCTCGATAATATCGAGGTTCAGGTCATTGAATGAGATTCTTTTCCAGTCAACAACCTCAAAAATGTTAATGACTGGTTCATTGTCAGATATTCCAATAAAAACATGGTCGTATTCATATTCAGTCATTTCGTCATCTAGTTTCTCTTTATATATGAAACTGAACAGTTTCGTGAGATCGCAATTTAGTCCCATCTCTTCAAACAGCCTCCGGTTTGCTGTTTCCTCTTCGGATTCACCGGGCAATGGATGAGTACAGCAGGTATTAGTCCAGAGTCCTTTGGAATGATACTTGTCATGAGCTCTTTTCTGCAATATCCATTCACCCCGGCTATTTGTTATAAACACAGATATGGCACGATGTAAAAGGGCTTTCTTATGTGCCTCCATCTTCTCCATCAATCCAATCTGAGCATCATTTTCATCAACCAATATTACAAATGTCTCTTTCATCCTTTGTAACAACTATTATTCTAATTATTATAATCTAAATCAACCGAAGCTTAACCGCCAGATATGCTTTATTAAAAAGAACAAACTTGCTGAAACCATGAACGCTTATCCTGGTGGTAATTAGCTTTTCAGCCTTCGTATTGCTAATCTTTTTAAGCAGACACTGATAGTAATAATAAGCAATCAGAACGGGAAGTTTAGCATTTCCCGGCAGTTTCTTTATCCCGGATAAAGATGCCTTAAAATCAGAGTCAATATCTTTTATTATCCTGTTCTTTGTCTCCTGGTTAAAATTGCTGATCTCCAAATCAGGAAAATAGTTTCTGTCGAGATCATTAATATCATTCTTAAGGTCCCTTAAGAAGTTAACTTTCTGAAATGCAGAACCAAGCTTCATTGCAGGATATTTCAATTCCTCATAAAGCTCTTTGTCCCCTTTCGCAAACACGCAGAGACACATCAAGCCCACAGCTTCTGCCGATCCATAGATATACTGGTCAATTTCAGGTTTGGTATAGCTGCCTTTTTTAACCAGATCAACTTTCATGCTGCTAAGAAATGACTGGATAAGTTCATCAGGGATTTCATATTTTTTCACTGTTATCTGAAATGAATGCAAAACCGGATTAAGGCTGATGCCATCCTTCAGAGCCCGGTAATAGGCATCTTCAAATTCTGATAAAAGCCTCTCTTTCTCAAAATCATAAAAAGTATCAACAATTTCATCAGCAAATCTGACAAAACCGTAAATACTATAAATGGCATCCCTGTTTTCCTGGTTCAGGAAACTAACTGCAATTGAAAATGATGTACTATAGCTTTGTGTAACAATTTTACTTATTCTGAAAGATACATCGTTATACATTTGTATCATAAGCCTGG
>CAIPJU010000356.1 GCA_903865465.1 uncultured Bacteroidota bacterium | reverse complement strand
GAAAGATGAAGCCCAAACGACCTTATTCTATGAACTACAAACGATTATAAAAAAATGCTAACTAAACGACATTGATTTAATAATTTATATATTTGTGAAACTATTTGCCACTTGTCATGTTATTATCTAATAAATTGTATTACAGATAAATATTGATGACGGCAGATATTAATACCATATTTAATGCCTGATGTTATAAAACTATTGCCCGACTCAGTAGCCAACCAGATTGCAGCGGGGGAAGTAATACAAAGGCCGGCATCAGTGGTGAAGGAACTGGTGGAGAATTCGGTCGATTCCGGGGGGAAATACATCAGGGTAATCATAAAAGACTCAGGGAAGACACTTATCCAGGTTATCGATGACGGGACAGGGATGTCGGAAACCGATGCAAGGCTCTCCTTTGAGAGGCATGCAACTTCAAAAATCACCACAGCAAATGACCTCTTTGCCATAAAAACAAAAGGTTTCAGGGGAGAAGCCCTGGCATCAATTGCCGCTGTCGCCATGGTTGAGCTTAAAACCAGGAAGGAGGATTCGGAAACAGGAACCATAATATCGATCAGCGGATCGAGGGTTGAAGTACAGGAACCCTGCAGTTGCCCATCAGGATCAAGCTTCTCGGTAAAAAACCTCTTTTTTAATATCCCTGCGCGACGTAAGTTCCTTAAATCGGACAACACCGAAACAAGGCATATTGTAAGTGAATTTCAGAAAATAGTACTGGCCCACCCAGGCATCAGGTTTTCGCTCCATCACAATGATAATGAGATATATAATCTGCCCGCTACTAATCTGAGGCAGAGGATTGTCAGCGTTTTTGGGAAACAGATAAATCAGGATCTGATCACGCTCTCTACAGATACCAGCCTCATCAGCATAAAAGGATTTATTGGCAAACCCGAGAATGCCAAGCGTACCTATGGCGAACAATTCTTTTTTGTGAACGACAGGTTCATGAAGCATCCCTATTTTCACAAGGCTGTCGCAGAGGCTTATCAGAATATCCTTCCATTGGAAGCCATTCCTTCATATTTTATCTTTATGGAGGCCGATCCCGGATCAATCGACATTAATATCCATCCTACCAAAACTGAAATTAAATTTGAAGATGAGAGGGCAATTTGGCAGATCCTTATGGCATCGGTCCGCGAAGCTCTCGGAAGATTCAATATTGTTCCTTCGCTCGATTTCGAAAATGAGGCACTGATTGATATCCCTGTAAGGAGCAGCTCAGGCATTTTACCGCCTCCTCCCTCTATTGAGATTAATCCCCGTTTTAACCCTTTCAGCAATGAAGAACAAACTTTTAGCCGGCCAGGTTTTATAGATCGTTTTGAAAGAGAAAATACCAATAACTGGGAAAGACTCTATTCAACAATAGAGAATGAAGAGGGAATCCCGGCTATCCCTGAAAAAATAACAGGGAACACGAGGAAGTTCTTCCAGGTTAAAAATAAATATATTGTCTGCCCTGTCAAGTCGGGATTGATGATTATTGATCAGAAGAGGGCTCATGAAAGAATTCTATTCGAAAAATTCCTCGACTCCCTTAGTAATAACCTTCCCATAAGCCAGACTGATATGTTTCCTGTAACAGCTGAGCTCAATCCTGCTGATTATTTTATTTTAAAAGAGATTGAAGATGATCTTAATCTTCTGGGTTTCAGGATTCAGAATGCAGGGGAGAACAGAATTATTATAAACGGACGACCAGCCGGTTCCGGCCTTACCGACCCGGTTGAGATGCTTGAGATTTTGCTTGAGGATTATAAAAACACCGAGTCGGATCTGCTTTCAGGAGCAAGGGAGAAGATAGCTTCTTCGATGTCGGCAGCTGCAGCAATTGCTTACGGAAAGATACTGGCACAGAATGAGATGGAGGAGTTGTTCGACACCTTGTTTTCGTGCCGCGAACCAAATTATTCTCCAACAGGAAAGGCTGTGATAAATATTATAAACCTCGAAGAAATTGACAAAAAGTTTAAATAGATGATAATGACAATTTGTCGGATGAAATTCGCTAAGTAAATTTGGCCCGACAATTGTTATATTGGAAATGAAGTAAAAAATATTTGATGAACAGAATCGGAAGCAGCTTTTTCGGACTACAACCGGTAGTTAAAAACCTGATAATGCTTAATGTCCTGATGTCGCTGGCATCGTGGGTAACACAAAGCGTTTTCGCAATTAACCTTGGCACCAAACTCGGGCTTTATTTTCCCGTATCGGAGCAATTCATGCCTGCACAGATAGTGACGCATATGTTTATGCATGATGGCTTCTGGCATCTGTTTTTCAATATGTATGCCCTGTTCCTGTTCGGAAATATGCTTGAGAACGTCTGGGGTCCGAAACGATTCTTCATTTATTATATTATCTGTGGACTGGGCGCGGCTTTGACCCACGAATCGGTAATAGCCCTGCAATACAGTAATCTTGCTCATGCATTAAGCCCCGGGAACCTCCAGATTGTTCTTAATGAAGGTACTGCACTGTTTAAACAGGGACAGGGATTTACCGATCCCGATATGCTGAAGCTTGAGATGCTGCTGAATACACCTACAGTTGGTGCATCGGGAGCGATATTCGGAGTTCTGCTCGCATTCGGAGTTCTCTTCCCGAATACCCAGCTCATGCTCCTCTTTCCACCAATTCCCATTAAGGCAAAATATCTGGTAATGGGTTACGGAGCCCTCGAACTCTATCTGGCCATAGCGCAGCCTGGAAGCGACATAGCCCATGCTGCTCACATTGGAGGTATGATCTTTGGCTACATCCTCATAAGATACTGGAGAAAAACAACTAACACACTCTATTGATGGGAATCTGGGACGAGATAAGAAAAACCTTCAGGGATGGCAGCAGCCTTACCAAACTGATTTATATCAATATTGCCGTTTTCATCCTGATAACCCTTGTTGCCATTATAGGTTACCTTGTTAATGACAGGTCAATATCCGAGAAAGCAATCAACCTCTTCGCTAT
>CAIPJU010000355.1 GCA_903865465.1 uncultured Bacteroidota bacterium | reverse complement strand
TATATCACTTGATGAGTATAATTCTTTGACTGCAACGCAACATGAATTATCCTCCAAAATTAACGAGCAAAGGCTGGATTCTGCCATGGATAAACTCTCAAAAGGCCAATCGTTTCACAAAGGGCTGCTTGAGTCATGAAATTTGTATTTGTTGATGAATCGTGGGAGGATTACCTCTATTATAATTCCAATTGTCTCACGGTGCATAGCGGCTAACCGTAGGACGCAAGGTTATAAAAAATCGCATTGTCATGGAAAATTGTAATAAGATAAACATATGAGATACTTCTGTTCAATTATATTTATATCAATTGGATTTGCTTGCCTTGCACAGACAATTCCTGTTGATAGTTTGTATTTAGGACAAATACCTCCAAATGAAATCCCTAAAAAGTTTAATTTTCTTGTAAGTCCAACGTTTGCTGCAGTTGAAAGAATTGCTATATCTAATGATGGTAAAAGTATTTTATATCAAGAAAATAATGGATATTCTCCATCATCAATGACAAGGGATAAGTATTATAAATATGAAAATAACAAATGGAATGGTCCTTATATTTTGGTTGATAATGCTGAGGCTCCGGCATTATCAATAACAGGTGATACAGTCTTTTTTGGACATCAAGGATTTGTTTGGTACTCTGTTAGAAATGGCACCCATTGGACACAAAAACTAAAATTTAGTAATATTCCCTATTGGCATTATTTGCAAATTACCAATAGTGGGACTTATTATGCTGCAATGAAAAATGCAAAAGGTAAAATTGGCAAAACAGATTGGTCAAAAATAATAATCAATAAAACGGATACTTTAATAACAAGTTTAGGAGCTCCGTTAAATACAGCAAATGATAATTTAGACTTTTATATTTCTAAAGATGAATCATTTATTATTTTTGCTTCAGACCGAACGGATATTGTGAAATATGGCTATTTTGATTTATTCGTATCATTCAGGAAAAATGATAGTACATGGACAACTCCCCAAAACTTAGGAAAAATTATTAATGACCCGGGAGAAGTTCGATGGGGGCCTTTTGTTTCGCCAGACGGCAAGTATTTATTTTATTCACGCACATCTAAATCTGACAATTCAGATGCTTGTACATATTGGATTCGGATTGACAATATTTTAGATGTCTTGAGAAAAACAATGAATTAAGTTGAATTTGAAAAATATTATGCCCAGTTGCCAATAAATAGGACTCTGAGCGGTGCGCAGCACCCAGTGATGAGTCTGTGTTGAACTACATCGACCGGACCAGAACCTTTAGCATTCGGATCTATTGCCACCAGCCACCCTGACAAATATCTTTCAGGTTGACAATAAGGTTGCAAGCCGGAAGTGCCGGATGCTAACAAAAAATGCATAAACCCGATTCTGCCATCGATTTGTGCATTCTGTTGATCAAAGACGATTTCGAATGTATTGTTATTATTATTTTATCGAAAAATACTTATGTCATCAAATCAGGATTTCGTAGACTTTGTAATTGGCCAGTTACAATCTGCAGGGGATATAACATTTAAGAGAATGTTTGGAGAGTATGCCCTTTATTCTGGCAATAAAATATTCGCGCTCATTTGTGATAATAAACTGTTTATAAAACCAACTGATGCAGGTAAGGCTTATATTCAGGATGTGGTTGAAGTCCCGCCCTATCCTGGTGCAAAACCGAGTTTTCTGATAGAAGAAAGGATCGAAGACCATGAATGGTTGAGTACTCTGGTTAAATTAACGGTAAATGATCTTCCGGAGCCAAAAGTGAAGAAGAAGAAAAGAGATAAGGAATAACCTCTAAAAGCCGGTAAGCATTGAAGGCTTGGATCTAAAAGACTGGACGTTGCTAAGCGATGGGAGACAAATTAAATTTCATTCTGCCCGCTAACTGACAGAGGCATCTGTGACAGTCTTAAAATTGGCACGAAAAACTTACCTGACAATTTAATTAATTGCCTTCGCCAGTTCTCCGGTCAGGCTCCGACTGCACCTTATTAAACCTCCGGGCCCTTAACATTCAGGCCCTGGTGACTTCGGGACAAATCCGCCATTGCATGACTGTTACATACCCAAGAGAGATGGACTGAAATGCTGACAGATAGTAAAATTTACTTGACAACAGGACTCATAAAACATTGTAACCTTGATTATGAGCAGTATATAAATGAGTTAGGGTTTTTGATCAAAAGATTTGGCAATCAGTTAAATACAAAGGGGACGATTTAAAAAGTGATTAGAAGCAGGTATCAGAACAAAATCTGACCTATGCGTGTTATAATGATAGATCG
>CAIPJU010000354.1 GCA_903865465.1 uncultured Bacteroidota bacterium | reverse complement strand
CCTCATGTCCTTTGCCGTTTTTTCCAGGGAATGAAAAGTCGAACCATATTATACTTATCTCGCCATAGTTGGTCAGAAGTTCCCTTACCTGGTTTTTGATATATTCACGATATTTGTTCATGTCGCGTCCTTTATTCAGACGTGCATAAGCGCTGTCGGATGTCTGCCTTAGCGGGTGGCATCTGTCAACAGTATAATCGGGGTGATGCCAGTCGAGGAGTGAATAATAAAACCCGACTTTTAATCCCTCCGCCCTGAAGGCCTCAACATATTCTTTTACAATGTCTTTACCAAGAGGTGTATTGGTCGATTTATAATCAGTGTATTTTGAATCGAACAGACAAAAACCTTCATGATGTTTAGCTGTCAGTACAACGTATTTCATACCAGCCGCCTTAGCCATTTTTGCCCAGGCATGAGGGTCGAACATGTCGGGATTGAAGATATCAAAATACTTTTGGTAATCGTCATTAGTGAGCCGTTCGACATTTTTCACCCACTCATGCCTGGCAGGTAAGGCATAGAGCCCCCAGTGAATGAACATGCCAAACCTGGCATCAGTCCACCACTTCAATCTTTCTGATTTCTGAGCATCTGTTTCTTTTGGAAGCTGTGCCTGTGCATTATTTGGCAGTATTAGCAGGAACAGCAGCAGAATAATTAAATAATGAGTCCTTGTTTTCATCAGGTTAGTTTATTAAGAGAGGTTACGAAGAGCTATAAAGATAATTAAACCTTGAAATCAAAAAAGAGTCAGCGACAATAAAATATGGTTTTAAAAGAACCTGCTTACAAGAATTTCTTCGATCTCCTCCTTGTTAAGTTTGACCGGATTATTCTTATTTTCGGTACTAAGGCAAATCCTGGAAATATCATCAGCACTCATTCCGAATTGTTTAAAACCGGGAAAATGAAACAGATCATTCATATAATGAAGATAATCAATAAAAGCATCGGTATAAAAATCATTGCTTCGTCCCTCCTTTCCTGAAAAGAGATTTCCAAGCTGAGAATATTTAATAAGCGGTGTACTGACTTGTCCTGTTCCTCTGAGTTTTCGGACAGTAACTTCATTTGCCTTTGCCATCAGAGAGCCGCAAACCAATCCGTGGGGGATATTAAAAAGCCCGCCAATTGAAGAGGCGAATCCATGGACAATACCCAAACCGGCATTCGCCAGACAGATCCCTGATGTGAGAGCAGCAAATGACATTCCTGACCGGGCAGGCAGACCTGAACCATCAATATAACTTTTTTCGAGCGACTCCTTAACAGCTTTAATTCCTTCGAAGGCCAGTGCATCGGTGTAAGCGATAGCCTTATCCGAAAGAAAGGCTTCAACAAGTTGTGTAAAGCAATCCATTCCTGTTGCAGCGGTAATATCAGGTGGGCAGCTGAGAGTGAGTTGAGGATCGACAATCGCTATATCCGGTACAAGGTTATCGTGACGAAGCGATCGTTTAAATCCACCCCTGCCGATTTGTGAGATGACAGCATTTTTTGTGGCTTCGCTTCCAGTTCCCGAAGTAGTCGGAACAGCAATAAATGGGATCTTTGTTCCCGGATGTTCCCTTGTTCCAACACCTTCAAGGAATTCCATTACCGGAATCTGTTTTCCAACCATCGCCGATATCGCTTTCCCGGCATCGACAGTACTTCCTCCTCCGATTGCTACAACGAGAAAAATCAACTCCACGTCAAATTTGGCCGAAACGCTGTCAATAAGTTCAGGAGAGGGCTCACCTGAAACAATGACCCTGTCGCAGGAAATACCTTCCCCTGCTAAATCATGAATTAGTTTGTCATCTCTTCCTGTTCCAGAAAATGATTCTTTCCCGGTTACCAGTATTATGCGTTTACCAAAGTCGCTGGCAATAAGGGGGAGATCGCCAATCTTACCCGGTCCAAAAAGGATTTTCGGGATCCTTGCAAACTGAAAGGGTTTTACCATCGCGTCTTGTCAAGAGGTTGTAAAATAATGTGTTTCACCCCTTTTCGTGGTTCCGACATGAGACTTTCAACTTCATCGCGCCATTTGAGATAATGTGCAGTTTTTTTATGATCGGCTGCAGCTTCGTCCGATTCCCAGGCTTCGTACAACATAAACCTGCAGGAATCATCAGCCTGACGGATAAGATCGAATCTTAAATTACCCGGTTCTTTTACCGACTCCTTATGGTTCCTGACAGTAGCCTCAATAAACAGGGTAACAGCCTCAGGCAGTACATTGATATAAACACAATTGACTATCATAATTCTGATTTTAGGGTAAAGTTAACCTTATTCTGATTTACCATGGTAATATCTTATCAGGTATTTAGGCTGTTTTGCCCGTCGAAAGCAGTAAAAGAAGCAAAAAATATATTCTTAAATATTATCACCAAAATTAAGCTGAATATTATCAGATAAAATTGACTTTAGGATAACTAAATATTAACTTTGGATAAGAAAATATTTTAGAGGATGTGATTGCCTTTGGGGAGCAAAACATTTTTTATTCGCATACTTCCAATATACATACTTTACTCGGGGTGATCGGGAAAATATATATTTAAAGATTACAGGGAACCATGGAAAAAACTATTCTTTGTTTTTTAATTCTCTCAGGATGCTATTGCTTCTGCAATGCGCAACAGGTTTCCTCATCAGGGGGATATGAAGAAAAATCAACAGTTTCTGTCGACTGGATTCTTGGTGGGAGCCTTTCAGATATTCCCCCGAATGATATAACTTCAACTAACATCATTTCGGACCAGGACCAAGCGGAACCAGGATTCAAAATATTTCCGGTACCTGCCACTGATTTCATTAACATTGAATTTACCTCAACCGATACCTGTCATCTCTTCCTTGAATTATACAACAGCTCCGGGATAAAAGTTCTCGACAGAGTTTCTGTCACTAAACCCTTCGGACAATACGACATAAGAAAACTGCCTTCAGGAGTCTATCTGCTGAAATTATATATTAAGTCAAGTGAACTGCCATTAAGGGTAGAAAAAATCATTAAAAACTAAAACCCCTTTGATTATGAAAAAGATTCTTACTTTTTTAACGGGTATTATTCTTTCAATGACAATAGTTTGTGCCCAGGAGGCTCCTCCAATGGCGTTCAGCTATAAGGCTACAATATATAAACCCCATGGTTGGATTGCCTGCAGGAAAACAATCAGTCTGAAGGTTTCAATTCTGCAGGGCAGTGCGGACGGCTTACCTGTTTATACTGAGTTCTTTACTCCAACTACAAACGATTTCGGACAGGTTGACGTAGTCATCGGGAAGGGAAGTAATGGGGACCTCTCCACTGTAAAATGGGGCAATTCGCTTTATTTCCTGAAAACAGAGGCTGATGTCAAAGGAGGCAACGACTATGAGCTGCTTTCCGTAGTACAGTTGTTGTCTGTTCCATATGCACTCTATTCGGGAGAAGCTGGTAACGGATTTGCTTCTGAATACTCTGCGACGGGAAAGCGCCCGGTACTTGATGAAAACGGAAATGTCTCACTTGGTGCTTCAAACGGTTCCAACGCCAGGCTAAACGTTAGCGGGGACATTAATTTTACGGGTGAGCTGCTGAAAAATGGACTCCCTTTCATTACCACGACTAAGATAACCGCCGGCACTAATATAACTGTCACAGGATCAGGTACAGAATCCAGTCCATATATTATCAATACATCTGTCACTTCCTCTTCAAACCATTATATTGGAGAATTATTCGGCGGAGGCATAGTTTTTTATGTCGATCATAACGGACAGCATGGGCTCATTACCTTTCTCCAGAATTTCAACTCAGCATGGAGCAATGTAAATGATGCTATTACCATTGATGAAAACAGTTCCTGGAATGGTTTGTATAATTCAAACGCCATTGTTGCCCAGGCAGGCCATACATTAAGCGCTGCAAAGTATTGCCTCGATCTGAGCGTTAGTGGATTTGACGATTGGTATCTTCCATCAGTTGACCAGCTTAATCTTTTATTCAATTCACGTTATGAACTAAACAAGGTGCTGGCAGGTGACGGGAATCCTTCGACTGAACCGCTCCTCCAGTCTTCGTACTGGTCATCAACCCAGTTTGTAGTTCCCTTTATGGCTTCAGCTCTTAATATGCAGGATGGAACATCTGCATGCCTCGACAAATCAACAGCAATAGCAGTGAGGGCAATACGCGATTTTTAATATGAAAATATTATTCAGGTATTAGTTCTAAGTTTTAGTTCACTGATGATTTCGGGAAATTCGCCGAGAGTTTTCTTTATCTCCTCAAGATCGACAGCATCAACTGATTCCTTTAATTTTTCTGCATATGCTGAAAGAAATAAAATCCTGTATTCATCTGCCAGATTCCTTATGCTTTCAGAAAAAGCATCAATACTGAAAAGGACAAACGAATCTTTAATAGTTTCCCATTCTGGCATATACTTTGTTTCGAGCAGGGCCAGCAATTCCGGAAGGAGTCTCCTAACATCATCCGGCAGTGAATCGAGAGTTGCATTTTTCCTATTTACTGAATCAATATTTCGCTGTGAAGTATGTTTAATAAATCGCTTCAGAATATGTAAAAGCTCCCTTCGCTTAACGGGTTTATAAAGAACCCCATCGAAATCGTTAAAGTTCTCTATTTTACCTGCACTCAGTACCGTTGCGGTAAAGGCAATAATGGGAATTTGCTTTTTATCGGGATCTGATTTAATTCGTCTGGCAACTTCATAACCGTCAATCGATGGCATCCTGATATCGAGCAGAACCAGTGAAGGTATGGTATGATTAAGGATTTCGAGAGCCACCTCGCCGTTTTCAGCCGATAAAATGGATAAACCGGATGATGAAAGGAGATTTTCAACGGTTTCTATATTTGTTGCCACATCATCGACAATGAGGATTTCACCATTCTCAAACTCTACATCCTGCAATTCATCTGAAAAATCCTCCTCTGCAATGTTGGAATCGGTGATTTCGATTTCCGGAAATATGACCGTGAATGACGACCCCTGGCCAACAACACTCGACAAAGAGATGGTTCCATTCATCTTCTCCACAAGGCGTTTTGAGATGGCAAGGCCGAGGCCTGTACCGCCGTATTCCCTGTTCGACTGTCCGTACTGCTGCCTGAAGGCTTCAAATACAAGGGTTTGTTGTGATTCCGGAATCCCGATGCCGGTATCTTCCACAACGATCTTCATTACACCCTTCTTCTTTTCCGTGTTTGTAAATGAAAGATTAATATGTACATACCCTTCAGGAGTGAATTTAATGGCATTGCCGACAAGATTAAAAAGTACCTGTTTTATTCGTATCTCATCAAGTAAAACACCACCAGGGAACTCCAGCCCTATAATGGATTTTAACTCAAGGCTTTTTTTAAGAGCTTTGTCCCTGAATAGCAGATTTATCTCTTCAACGACATATTTCATACTGACTGGCTGAAGGGAAATGTCCAGTTTACCTGCTTCAATCTTGGAGAGGTCAAGAATATCGTTTAGCAGCGACATCAGAAGATTACCGCTTCGAAGGACTGACTTCACCATCTGCTGATGTTGTTTCGATTCAAGTTTATGATAAAGGGCTTCGCTGAAACCTAAAATCGCATTCATGGGTGTCCTGATCTCATGACTCATGTTTGCAAGGAATTCTGATTTTGCTTTATTTGCGAGCTCTGCATCAAACTTCGCTTTTATCAGTGCCTCTTCTGATTGCTTACGGTCGGTGATATCGAAGAAAGTGACCACTGCCCCTTCTATCCTGCCGTTAACTATAATTGGGAATGACCAGTACTCTGCCGGAAAGCAGGTTCCGTCAATTCTCCAGAGTACTTCATCTTCAACATGAACCCCTACTCCGTTAATGTAGGCATTGAATATTTTGCAATCCTTCACATCGAAACTGCTTCCGTCAGCATAGGAATGGTGAATAAGATCGTGCATGTTCTTTCCAAGGAGCTGTTCTTCACTATCATAACCAAGAATTCTATGGCAGGCTCTGTTCGAGAAAGTGCATAAACCATTTAGATCAATTCCATAAACAGCTTCCGCTGCAGTATCGAGAAGGGTCTGAAATCGTTCTTTTCCTTCTTTTAATTCAACTGTCAGCTGCTCTGCAATCTGAAGTGCCCTTCTTCTTACATTGAGAAGGGAAAAAGAGAGTATCGACAATAAAATACTTATTACAATTCCACTGACAAGAACAATCAGAACTTTACTCTGCAAAATGGAATAGCGTATGTCAGACTGAGAAAAAAGTAAAGTCCACTTCTTGCTGTTAAATTCAACAGGCATGATAACCCGTCGGGATTTCTGATCATGAAGACTTATAATATCACTTTTCTGACTGTCGAATAAAAGAGCTTTTGTTGTAATTGTATCTTCATCGTACACCTGTAATCTTATTCTCCCCATCTGCACTATGTCCCATCGCCCCAGAACTCCTTCCATAAGATCGTTCATCCGGTAGGGGCTGTAAACCCATCCAATAATTGCAGCTCTTCTCTGTTCAACTGTTGATACCGGTTTCCCGTGCCTGTACACCAGAATGAACATCAATGTTCCTGCCTGCACATCCTTGTTAGTCTCCTGCACCAGGGTCACTTTTCCCGTAAGCATAGTGATATCTGAGTCACGTGCAATTTCGAGGGCTTTGCGGCGGACCGATTCCGTCATCATATCATAACCGAATGCCCGCAGATTACGCCCCGAAAAAGGTTCAAGGAATAATATTGAAGTGTACATATCCCTGTCTCCCTTAGGCCAGATATTATAATCAGGGAACCCCTCGTGTTTGATCTGTTGAATATGAGCCTGAAACTTATTCTTTGGAATGATATATGCAT
>CAIPJU010000353.1 GCA_903865465.1 uncultured Bacteroidota bacterium | reverse complement strand
CCTCCTTTTGAAACGGGAGCTCTGCAGCAACAAAGTACCCGCTCTTGGTTATAATATTGAACGAAGGTGAAACTTTCATCGATTCCAGTTTTCCATCATCAAGACGATTATACTGTTCGGCGCTCATGCTGATATTATAGCTGAAGAGTTTTGATTCATTGCCGGGAACCCATCCATAAAAGATACGTCCGCTTCCTCCCTGTACATCCCCGCGCATGACGAAGCCTGACCCGGGTTTAAATTTATCACCCGAAAAGATGTAGTTAAGTTTGTAAGCAAATCCTTTTTCAGATCTCCTTTCCCAGTCCAGAAGAATGAATGAGGGGTCAAGAGAATTCATCCTGTTTCCTGTCTGGCTGTCATAGGACTGGGACCATTTAACGTTAAGGTAATCATCACCGAACAGACGGAAGATACCATCAATGCCATAAGCCATATTCTGAGATCCATTCATTCCCATCCGTGATGTAACGATCCCTCCAACGTAACTGTTCTGATTAATTACCTGCCTGCGCATTCTCAGAACACCAAAGTTTTCCGCTGTGGAGGAATCATTTTCAGCCGTCTGCATTTCAAGAAAGCCAAGGTCCCATTTCCCTACCCTTCCTGTAAGCCTTGCACCTCCGATAATCCTGGTGGCGCTGCCGTTTGCAATTCCTATGTTCCTGCTGTAGAACAAATTGTCATTCTGCCCGCCTAATGAGAAATCGAAAAGGCTTGTTCTTTCCTGGAAAAACTTTCGCTTTTCCGGAAAAAAGAGCGAGTAACGTGTCATATTTACCTGCAGGGCATCGGCTTCTACCTGAGCAAAATCGGTATTAGCCGTCAGGTCAAGAGTAAGGTTGCTGTTCACATTGTACTTTAAATCGAGTCCGGCTGTATACTCTGGTTTATCCTTCCGGATGTATTCAGAGGAGCTTTCATTGGGTGCATAATCGCGGGAAAAACCACCCAGAATGTAGGGAGATATATACACGGGCCTTTTGGGCTTAGCCCCATCGATGCTTATTTCCTGTGCCAGAGATGGTTTAAAAGGTGAAAGAAAACCATAATCGGGTCTTATGGCAGGATAGGTATCTGTCTCATTATTGACGCTTATATTCCTGCTCACTATTATTCCCATTGTTGCAACATCACCCTCAGGCTTGAATTTCAGGCTTGAAAAGGGGATTCTCATTTCGACAAACCAGCCTTTATCATTTCGGGTAGTCTTAACGTCCCAGAAGGTGTTCCAGCTGAAATTCATAATGGCATTAAAGCCCTGAAGACCGTTCATTACTGCATCATTTGAGATTGCATAATCGGTCATTATGCCTGTTGGAGTAGTGAAGAAAGCCAGTCCGTTCTCATTATCATTATAGGTATCAAGAATTATACCGAAGGCATCCTGACCAAATAGCTGCTCATCCCTCTTTTTAGTTGCTGCATAGATCTTTGATGCATCCTTCATATAAAGGTTAGCTCCAATCCATAAGAATTCATCATCGTAGCCAATCCTGACTTCACTCTTCTCCGATGGTTCCGAGTTGAAGTTTGGATTGTGCATTGTCAAAGGAAAGAGTCCGGCACTTTGCCAGGCACTATCGCCGGGTATTCCGTCAAATTCTATTGAGCCCTTAATTCTCCTGATCTTGACCGTCTCTTTTCCTGAGAGATCATTCTGTATCACAAAGATGAGAATCACTGACAAAGCTAGTTCTGCAACTTTTTTCATAAATAATATTGGGTATCCCATAAAGTCAGGCAGGTCTGTTTGTTGGTTATATCTTTCCGGAAGTCAAAAGAATTCCGTAAATCTCTGTTTTAATAATAAATTTCACTACATAAAAGTCTCTCTAACAAAAATGCAAATATGATATAACTATTTCATCTTTGAATGACTGACATTCAGTAAAAAGAAAAAAACAGTATTATCACGAATGAAGTGAAAAATGGTTTCAGGCTCTGGCTCCCCGATAGATTTTATTATGTAATTTTATAGCCACATTTGACTGGTTTGCTGTTATTATAAGGAAGTGTGCAGAGTGAGATTTTAATTGGCAGGAAATATTACTTTTAATTTACAGACTTAAGCTATGATAGCAAAGAAAATTTTGCAGTTGATTATAATTCAGACACTTCTTGTTTGTTGTGTTAAGGACCAGTTCTTTAAGTATAATTATGATTCCAATCACAGGGCTGATACTGAAACCATTCCAATTTATAATGTTTTTGGCAGTTGGGTGATACTCCAGTATGAAGATATAGAAAAGGGTTCTGTCATTGGTAAAAACGATGTAGAGTCATTCGGAGGAATGGATGTAGAATTAAAATTTCTAAATGATAGTACCTTTTGTGGTTATAATACTACGAACGAAATTGCCGGACATTATACCATGAAGGATAAATCTGTCAGAATTGATGTTTACGGCGGGACCAAAGTTGGTCAGCCTGAGTGGGGAAATATGTTTTCAGATAATGTATATACGATCGATTCCTTCGAAAGAAGCAGCAGCCAAT
>CAIPJU010000352.1 GCA_903865465.1 uncultured Bacteroidota bacterium | reverse complement strand
GCTACCTCAGGATGACAATCCTTGAAATGGATATGCCAGATCCGGTTACCATGTTTTTTAAGTACTTCCAGGGGATTGCCTCCACCAAAGCGGTAATGACCCATATCGAGAACCAGACCTATCAATGAAGGATCGGTATTCTGAAGGAATTTCTCCACCTCTGCAGGCGTCTCAGCATAACCTGCACAATGGTGATGAAAAACAGTCCGGAGTCCTGTTTTCTCCCTGACCTCTTTTGCCACTAAATTTGCTCCTTCTCCAAATATTTTCCATTCTTCGTCCGAAAGACCCTGTACTTCAGAAATTCGCCCTGCATTTTGTGTCCTGGCTGCAACTCTGCCATTTTCATCTGCCAGTACTATGAATGAGTCAGGAAAGCCGGCTTCAGCCATTAATCCTGCTGTTCTAACAGCCATTTCTGCTCCCTTAGCATGTTTTGACCTATCTTTCAGGAATACTGGTACGAAGGCTCCAACCATTGAAAGTGAACGGCTGTCAAGCTCTTTTCTCAGCTCCCCGGGAATGACAGGCATAAAACCCCAGTCACCAAGTTCAGTACCTTCATATCCGGTCTCCTTTATTTCATCCAGTACCTGCTCAAATCCTGCTGCTTTTCCTTCCAGTTCGAATTCGAGGACACCCCATGAACAAGGGGCATTGGCTATTTTAATCATATTTATTTATTTATAAGGTTAATATTTAAATCAGAATTTTCTGCTCCATTCATCATGCCACCTTTCAATGACGACCTTCGTCTGGGTATAAAACTCAATGGCATGCATCGACTGTCCGTGCAGGTCGCCGAAGAAGCTCTCTTTCCAGCCGCTGAAGGGGAAAAAAGCCATGGGAGCTGCTATTCCTATATTAATGCCTATGTTGCCTGCCAGTACATCATGCCGGAATTTTCTGGCTGCCGCCCCGCTTCTGGTGAAAATACATGCTGAGTTGCCATAGCGGCTTTTGTTGATGATTTCAATAGCCTCGTCGAGGGTATCGCAATTTATTATTGTCACCACCGGGCCAAATATCTCAGTGTTAAAAAGTTCACTCTCCGGATTTATATTGGATAGAATTGTAGGACCAATAAAGTTTCCACCTTCAAATCCTTTCACCTTCAGATAACGGCCATCAAGAAGTATACTGGCTCCCTCATCCTCACCATTCTTTATAATCTTTTCAATTCTCTCCCTGCTGGCAGTCGTAATAACTGGCCCCATCTCAATTGCTGGATCCAGACCATTTCCTGTTTTCCTGTTTTTTGCAGCTTCAACTATCAATTTTGGAAATAATTCACCTGCATTTCCTACAGTAATAACAATAGAAGCTGCGAGGCACCTTTGTCCTGCACATCCGAAGGCGCTGTCTGCAACAATTTTTACTGTAGTTTCAATATCGGCATCGGGCATGATAACAACCGGATTCTTGGCGCCACCCTGGGCCTGGATTCTCTTTCCATGTTCTACACCAGTCCTGTAAATGTACCTTGCAACTGACGAAGAGCCTACAAAACTAATGGATGGGATTAAAGGATTTTCAAGGATAGCATCAACAGCAGCCTTTCCGCCATGAACCATATTCAGAACTCCTGCCGGCAGATTCAGGGCCTCAAAAAGCTCAAATATACGTGTCATGGTCATGGGTACCTTTTCAGAAGGTTTTACAATGAAGGTATTCCCGCAGGCTATGGCATATGGCATAAACCAGAATGGGATCATAATGGGAAAGTTAAAAGGCGAAATGCAGGCCCCGACACCAAGAGGCTGCCTTACACAATACTCATCGATACCTTCCGAAATATCCTCCGAATAATCGCTCTGTAACAATTTCGGAATGCCGCATGCCACCTCTATATTTTCTACCGCCCTTATTATTTCTGCCTTTGATTCAGAAAGGGTCTTACCGCATTCCGTAGTGCATATCTCTGCAATTTCATTAGCATTCTCTTCAAGGATCTGCTTCATCCGGAAAAGATATTGGATCCGCTTTGTGGCGGGTGTATTTCGCCAGGATCTCCAGGCCTGGTGAGCCAGACCGGCAGCCTCCTTAACGTCATCTGCTGACCCCGATGGCACATTGGCAATAATACCTCCTGTTGCCGGATTAACAACATCCAGTAATTCGCAGGAATGGGAAGTCACCCACATCCCGTTTATATAGTTTTTCAATGATATATCCATTTCTAATATTTTATGTTGAATTGCAATGCATTACAGAAGAAATCTCTGCTTCTTCTTCATCTCTTTATAATACTTAAAAGCATCTTTTACAGTATCGACCTGAGACACTTCAGAAATTGCCACCTCCCACCATCCATAACCAGGGATACCTTTATAAAGGTCAGTTTCAATGGTTATTACAGTGGTAACACTTTGTTTCTTTGCCTCAGAAAGGGCTGCTTTAAGTGATTCGATATCATGGGTTTCTATAACATGAGCACCCAAACTTCCTGCATTTGCTGCAAAATCTACAGGAAGGGTATCCCCTGAGAGCAATCCGGAATTTTCATCACGGTACCTGTACTTTGTTCCGAAGCGTTGTGATCCTATTGATTGTGACAGGCCTCCAATGCTTCCAAAGCCGTTATTATTAAGAAGAATGATGGTAAATTTAATCCCTTCCTGAATGGCGGTAACAATTTCACTATTCATCATAAGATAATTACCATCACCAACCATCACATAGATTTCGCGATCGGGACAAGCCATCTTTGCTCCTATTCCGGCAGCGCATTCATATCCCATGGTAGAGTAACCATATTCAAGGTGAAATCCTTTGGGATCGATAGTTCTCCAAAGCTTGTGCAGATCACCGGGTAGGCTTCCGGCAGCACAGAGAACAACATCCCTTGGACCGGCAAATTCATTTACAGCTCCAACTACCTCAGCCTGTGTCACAGGGATTGAACCTGAAACTTTATAAAAGCTGCTGACCATTTCATCCCATTCTTTATTGAGGGCAGCCACATGATCAGAATAATCATTTTTAACATGATAATCACCAACCAAGGCTGAGAGCTCGTCAAGGCAGACTCTTGCATCAGCTGTGAGAGGAAATGCGGAAAGCTTATGAGAGTCGAAATCCGCAACATTGATATTAATAAACCTAACTGACGGATTCTGAAAAGCAGTTTTTGATGCAGTTGTGAAATCACTATACCTGGTGCCGATTCCGATTACAAGATCAGCTCCGGCTGTTATCTCATTGGCCCCGGGAGTTCCTGTAGCCCCTGTTGCACCAAGATTATTTGGATGGTTAAAGGGCAAAGATCCCTTGCCGGCAAAGGTCTCAGAGACTGGAATTCCTGTCTTCTCTGCAAATTCCCTTAACTGGACGGTAGCATGGCTGTAGAGGACACCTCCTCCGGCAATAATTACAGGACTGACTGAAGATCTTATCATCAGCGCTGCTTCTTCAACCATTCGCTTGTCGGGACGAGGCCGCGCAATTTTCCAGATTCTCTTCCTGAAAAGATCTTCGGGAAAGTCAAAGCTCTCAGCCTGAACATCCTGAGGAAGTGCAAGTGTCACTGCGCCGGTATCGGAAGGAGAAGTAAGGACTCTCATTACTTCGGGAAGGGATGTTATTAGCTGCTCAGGCCTGCTGATCCGGTCCCAGTAACGTGAAACAGGCTTAAAGCAATCATTGACAGAGATATCCTGTGAGGATGGAGATTCGAGCTGCTGCAAAACAGGAGCAACATTTCGGCTCGCAAAGATATCACCCGGAATTATAAGTACCGGCAGCCTGTTAATCGTTGCACATGCAGCGCCTGTCACCATATTTGTGGCACCAGGACCAATAGATGAAATACAGGCGAAGGTCTGCAGCCGGTTTTTCATCTTTGCATATGCGATTGCAATATGAACCGAGGCCTGTTCATTCCTAGTCATGTAATATCTGAAATCGGGATTCTCAAGCAAGCCCTCGCCAACTCCCGCTACAATCCCATGGCCAAATATTCCAAGACAACCAGCAAAAAAAGGATTCTCAATTCCGTCGCAATCAACATATTGATTCTTCAGAAATTTTACTACCGCCTGCCCGACTGTTAATTTTAAAGCATTCATATTCTTTCAGACATTATACCCTGTTTGTTTAATTCATTATCCTCGTTTCCCATTCATTTCAAGAGTAACTAAAGGAACACGGAGATCCATCGCCGTCCAGGTTCCATAGATCCACTTATGGTCGGGATCATCGCTGCTTCTGAGACTCTGATCACTGCCAGCCAGAAAATTAAGATAGTAAACGTTATATCCATGTCCCGCCACAACAGGATGATAACCTTCGGGAACAAGAACGATGTCATTATTGCAGGCTTCGGCAATTTCATCAAGAGTACGGTCAGAATTATAAACCTTCTGTATCGCAAACCCAGTGGGCTTGTCAATTTTATAGAAATATATTTCCTCGAGGTCAGCTTCGATAAGAGAACCGTCAGCCGGATCTGTTTTCCTTGAATCATGTTTATGTGCAGGGAAAGAGCTCCAGTTTCCCGATGGGGTATAAACTTCAACACAAACCAGTCTGCGACAGGGAGATCCCGGAGGAAGGATACTGTTAATCTGCCGGCTGGCATTGTCACCTCCCCTCAATTCAATACCCATATCATTAACATCAGAAGGACTGACTAGCCTGGCAGGGTAGATTTTATCACAGCTGCACCATCCAGCTGCAATATCAAGAGTCTCTTCCGCAGCCATAAGCTCGAAAGCAGTATGAGGAGGAAGATAAAGGGCATGAGGCAATCCCGAAAAAACATCCTGTCGTGCATTTGTTGTAGTCCAATGCCCCGCAGATGTCAGAGCCTTCATATTTCCACCCATAACGACGAAAAGATATTCATTATCTCCTGTATCACCCGACCATATCTGACCTGAGATTAATCTTCGCGCCTGAAAATTCAGATAATTCCATCCTGCCTCTGCTGATGTTACTGACTGGTATATTTCATCGTCTGATGATTTTGCCAGAACTGAACATCTTCTATCTCTGATCATTGGAATTCATTATTAAAAAGTGTCAACATAAGATCCTCTGAAAGTTGCAGAGGTAGTTTGTTTTCTTCTCACCAGAAGAAATAATAGAGAGTTGCGAGTATTCCGCATATTCCGATAGCGGCCACGTTAAAAGTCATTGGGGTGTTAAACAATCCTTTCCTGAGAGCTATGGCTTTCATGTTAATCAAGGGTCTTGTATTATTCAAAATCAGGATAAGGCCAATAAGGATAAATGCCGTCACCGGGACATAAATGGCTTCCAGAGCGAGATTGCGCAGGGGATGAACAAAGAAGCCTGCCACAATGCCAATCAACAGGGCAAAAGCTATGATTCTGACTCCGGTAGCAATACTTTTCTTTCCTGATTCCCGATCCAATACATTTTCGATTCTGTGACTTTTATCGAGAAGGCTTATTCCAACCATCACAAACGACAGAATGATAAAGACATAACCTATCCGCAATACGAAGGGCATACCCGGATTCAGGAACCTGAACGCTATTCCCAGGGGGATTGTGATCAGGGCAACCCATAAAGCAGCCTTTGATGAGGCCTGTTTCCAGAAGAGCCCACAGAAAAATATCAGGAATTCACCAGGGTAAATAAACCCTGTATATTCCTGTATGTACTGATAAGCCTGATCGAGAGACCGGAGTTGGGGAGCAACGATCGTTGAAATTGTAAGGGCTGTAATTGCCACTATCATTCCAACCCTGACAAGCTGCTTCTCAGTTGCATTCTTATTAATGAAACTCTTGTAGATATCAATGGTAAAAACAGTCGATGTGCTGTTGACTATTGAACTCAGCGATGAGACAGCAGCTGCGGCTATTGCCGCGAAAGAGAGACCTGTTATTCCCACTGGAATTATATTTTTAATAAGCCATGGATAAGCTTCATCCGACTTACCAAGTTTTGCCCCCATTGCATAAACTGCAATACCAGGGATAACAACAAGCAGGGGTATCAGCAGTTTCAGGTATCCGGCAAAAAGGACTCCCAGCTGTGCCTCCCTAAGAGTTTTTCCTGCCAGTCCACGCTGGATAATAAACTGGTTGAATCCCCAGAAACTAAGATTGGTCAGCCACATCGACCCCATAATAACCCCCAGTCCCGGAAGATCTGAAAAGGCATCTTTTTTACCACCCATTCCGTCAGGTGCAAAAAGGGTTCCTTTGGCGATAACCAGATGAAATTTCTCCGGCACCTTATGAATAAGCTCTGAAAAACCTGCTATTACTCCGTGTCCTCCACTAATGGCATTTAATGCAAATGCCGTTGTGATAAGTCCGCCTATGATCAATACGCAAACATTTATGACATCGGTCCAGGCAACGGCTTTCATTCCTCCCCAGAGGGAGTATAAAGCTGAAAAGAGGGAAAAACCTATTACCCCGTAGATCAGTGGAACGCCGATTATACGCTCCATTGCCAGTGCACCCAGGTAAATCACTGCTGTCATGTTCACAAAAACATATACAAGAATCCAGAACACCGCAAAACAGGTACTTACTCTCTTGTCATAGCGCTGGGTAAGAAATTCTGGCATAGTAAATATACCCTTCTCAATAAAAACAGGAAGAAAGAATTTGGCAACGAAAATCAGGGTAATGGCTGCAATCCATTCATAAGCGGCAATAGCCAAACCGATAGCATACCCCGATCCCGACATAGCAATAAAATGTTCAGCTGAAATATTCGCAGCAAGCAGGGTTGAACCGATAGCCCACCAGGGCAGTGAGCGCCCTGCAAGAAAATAGTCTTTGGCGGTTCGTTCCTCTCCCTTCTTGGTACGCGATACCCATAAACCGACTGCTACAATAACCGTAGCGTATACGATAAATACAATCCAGTCAATAGTAGAGAATTCTTTCAATTTGGCAGTTTTTTCAGGTTAAGGAACCAACATTTATCTCATATAAAAATCCAGAGTCTTATGGAATAATAAGCATCAGCTCACGAATTTTTGCTGTGAGGCTTACCGTTGCCTGTGAAAATTGGATAAGTGTCATTACAGTGGCTCCAAATCCGTCAAACTCGATGCTGCTCATTCCATGTTCATCATAAGCCCGCCTGAAATCGGTAAATTTATGTTCCAGTTCCGAAACAATTTCAGGATCAACTGGTTTGTCCATCCTCTTTTCAATTGAAACATCCGAACCATTATACCGTTTCTGCCATATACAGGGAGGCGATATTACCACATCCCCGCCTATAAATTCTGACCAGTGCCTGTGGTTCCTGAATGCAGCACTAAGCAGCTTCAGCCTGTAACCCCTTTCGCGGTAAATCTTGTATGCCTTTTTCATAACTGCAACCCCTGCCCAGTCATAGACTTCAGGGCTGGCAATAATGTTTTTCTTATCAGCCACCACTCTAAGCCAATCATCCAGTCGGCCAACCATCAGAGTACACACCGGCCCCATACTGCTTATATCTTTGCCCTCCTTTTCTCTTCCTGAAAGCCCCCTTTCAACTGCTTCAGCCACTGCAATAGCCTGAGGTAAGGTAAAACTTACTGTGGCATTTATACTCACTCCCTGATAAGTTGCCTCTTCGATAGCCATCACACCCGCATCTGTTGCCGGAATCTTGACTATCATATTTGGAGCCAGTGTGTTGAAATGCAAAGCCTGCTTCAAAATTCTTTCAGAATCGCGAAAAAACCGGGGATCGGTCTGAATAGAGAG